>NZ_JBKQOT010000895.1:0-5480 GCF_052145395.1 Roseiarcus sp. | reverse complement strand
CGCAACAAAGTCCTTGCCGCGAGCCGCGGGGAAACGTCAACAATTCGTCCAATATTATCAGAGAGTTGCTGGCGCGCCCGAAGAGATTCGAACTCCCGACCCCCAGATTCGTAGTCTGGTGCTCTATCCAGCTGAGCTACGGGCGCCCTGTATTTCCGGAGCGTCGGCGCACGCCGCCGCCCCGAAACGGATGGCGGCTCTAGCTTCTTTTGCTGGCGCAGGCAAGAGCCAATTTCCCCTGTTCGCGTGTACCGGCGCGGGCGCTCGCGCCGCTTTCGGACGCACAGCGCGGGCGCGTGCCCGCTTTCGGAAACGTCCTTGAAGCTTGCCCTCGATCTCCGGGTTCGCCGAGCGCGGTCTGCACGTAGGACTATCGTTCCGAGGACTGTGGAGAAAACGATCGTCGGTCCCCGGTTTCGCCGAAAAAAAAAGTTGACGATGACTGGGCGTCCGCATATGTTCCGCGCGCTTTCGGCAGGTCGTAGGGCTTCGCTGTACCGGACGCCGCGTCCGGTACCCAACGGCTCTAAACACTGACGATCTCATCGACGAGCCATATCCGGCCCTGTGAGGGGCCGGTTTCTGTTTCGCACGATCGCGGGATCGCCCGTGGTCCTCTGCTTTCGGCGGCGCCCGAGCCCGGAGACGGGTTCATGGGCGCTGTTGGTTTCGCGCGTTGGACAACCTGCGCGCAGCGATGGGCGACGCATTTCTGTCCGGCCTCGCGGCTGGGCGCAAGGAACGGGAAGTTAAGGGCTCGACATGCCGACGATTAGCCAGTTGATCCGCAAGCCGCGGCAACCGAAGACCTACCGTGAGAAGGCCCGTCACCTCGAGGCGAGCCCGCAGAAGCGCGGCGTCTGCACGCGCGTTTACACCACGACGCCGAAGAAGCCGAACTCGGCGCTTCGCAAGGTTGCCAAGGTTCGCCTTACCAACGGCTTCGAGGTCATCGGCTACATTCCCGGCGAAGGCCACAATCTGCAGGAGCACTCGGTCGTGATGATCCGCGGCGGCCGAGTCAAGGACCTGCCCGGCGTGCGTTACCACATTCTCCGCGGCGTGCTCGACACGCAGGGCGTCAAGGACCGCAAGCAGCGGCGCTCGAAGTACGGCGCCAAGCGTCCGAAGTGACCCGGAGCAGCGTAGGGTCATCCCCGGACGGAGACGATCCGGGGATCCCTTGGAAGTTTCAATGGATGGCTGGGTCAAGCCCTGCCATGACGGAGAAGAAAGAGTTAGGCCATGTCCCGCCGGCACAGCGTTGAAAAGCGCGAGATCATCCCCGACGCCAAGTACGGCGACGTCGTCGTCGCGAAGTTCATGAACACCATCATGTACGAGGGCAAGAAGTCGGTCGCCGAGAAGATCGTCTACGGCGCCCTCGACAGCGTCGAGGCGAAGGCCAAGTCCGATCCGCTCGCGGTGTTCAAGCAGGCGCTCGAGAATGTTGCGCCGGCCGTGGAGGTCCGCTCCCGCCGCGTCGGCGGAGCGACCTACCAGGTGCCCGTCGAAGTGCGCACGGACCGCCGCCAGGCGCTGGCGATCCGCTGGATCATCGCCGCTGCGCGCGACCGCAACGACAAGACCATGATCGACCGCCTCTCGGCGGAGCTTCTCGACGCATCGAACAACCGCGGCGCCGCCGTAAAGAAGCGTGAGGACACGCACCGCATGGCGGAAGCCAACCGTGCGTTTGCCCACTATCGCTGGTAAGCAGCCGTCCTCCACTGAAACGGGATCAGGATCATGGCGCGCAGCCACGCTATTGAAGACTACCGTAATTTCGGCATCATGGCCCACATCGATGCCGGAAAGACGACGACGACGGAGCGCATCCTCTACTACTCGGGCAAGTCCCATAAGATCGGCGAAGTCCACGACGGCGCCGCGACCATGGACTGGATGGAGCAGGAGCAGGAGCGCGGCATCACCATCACGTCCGCCGCGACGACCACTTTCTGGCATGACAAGCGTCTCAACATTATCGACACCCCCGGCCATGTCGACTTCACGATCGAGGTCGAGCGCAGCCTGCGCGTGCTCGACGGCGCCGTATGCGTGCTGGACGGCAACCAGGGCGTAGAGCCGCAGACGGAAACTGTGTGGCGACAGGCCGACAAGTATGGGGTTCCGCGCGTCGTGTTCGTCAACAAGATGGACAAGATCGGCGCCGACTTCTACCGCTGCGTCGAGGAGATCAACACCAAGGTCGGCGGCCGTCCGGTCTGCATCCAGTTGCCGATCGGCTCGGAGTCCAACTTCAGGGGCGTGATCGACCTCCTGCGCTTGAAGGCGGTCGTCTGGGAAGACGAGGGCCTGGGCGCGAAATACCACGACGAGGAAATTCCGGCCGACCTCCAGGCGAAGGCGGAAGAGTACCGCCACGCGCTCATCGAGGCCGCCGTCGAACTCGACGACGAGGTGATGACGGCCTATCTCGATGGCCACGAGCCCGACATCGATACGCTGAAGAAGTGCATCCGCAAGGCGGTCAAGCAGATCACCTTCGTGCCGGTGCTCTGCGGCTCGGCTTTCAAGAACAAAGGCGTGCAGCCTCTGCTCGACGCGGTCGTGGACTACCTGCCTTCGCCTGTCGATCGCGGCGGGATCAGGGGTGTGGACGTCGACACCGGCGAGGAAATCCTTCGACTGCCGAAGGACTCCGAGCCCTTTTCCATGCTCGCCTTCAAGATCATGGACGACCCGTTCGTCGGCACGATCACCTTTTGCCGCGTGTATTCGGGCAAGATCGAATCGGGCACCACCGTGCTCAATTCGACCAAGGACAAGAAAGAGCGCGTCGGCCGTATGCTGCTGATGCACGCCAACAATCGTGAGGATATCAAGGAAGCCTATGCGGGCGACATCGTCGCCCTCGCCGGCCTGAAGGACACCCGCACGGGCGATACGCTTTGCGACACCATGAAGCCGGTGATCCTCGAGAAGATGGAGTTCCCGGAGCCGGTCATCGAGATCGCGATCGAGCCGAAGTCGAAGGCCGACCAGGAGAAGCTCGGCGTCGCGCTGTCAAAGCTCGCCGCAGAGGACCCGTCATTCCGCGTCTCGACGGACCCCGAATCCGGCCAGACGATTCTCAAGGGCATGGGCGAACTGCACCTCGACATCAAGGTCGACATCTTGAAGCGCACCTACAAGGTCGACGCCAACATCGGCGCGCCGCAGGTCGCTTACCGCGAGAAGCTGACCAAGAAGACCGAGATCGACTACACCCACAAGAAGCAGTCTGGCGGCTCTGGCCAGTTCGCCAAGGTCAAGATCGTGTTCGAGCCGGCCGAGCCCGGCGCGGGCTCGTCGTTCGAATCGAAGATCGTCGGCGGCGCGGTGCCGAAGGAGTACATCCCCGGCGTCGAGAAGGGCTTCCAGAGCGTACTTGGATCAGGCGTTCTGGCAGGGTTTCCGGTCGTCGACGTCAAGGCGACTCTGGTCGACGGCGCCTACCACGATGTCGACTCGTCGGCGCTCGCTTTCGAGATCGCTTCCCGCGCGGCCTTCCGCGAAGGATTGCAGAAAGGCGGTTCGGTTCTGCTCGAGCCGATCATGAAGGTGGAAGTCGTAAGTCCGGAAGAGCACACCGGCTTCGTGATGGGCGATCTGCTCTCCCGTCGCGGACATGTGCAGGGTCAAGATATGCGCGCCAACGCCGTGGTTAGCGCCGCCCGAAGCCCTGCATGAATGGTCTCGGTTCCGTTTTCCTCACCGTGAGCCCGGACGGTACGGCATTGCCGTGTCATGCGGCGCGGATGCTGCCCGGGTTCGAGTTCCCGACGGTGCGCGAGAAGAGCATGGCGCACATCTGGCTCGAGTCCGACGCGTTCACGCACTTTCGCGGCGATGCCTGGATGAAGGAACCCTGCCGTAGCTGTCCAGAAAGAACTCGCGATTTCGGCGGGTGTCGCTGCCAGGCCCATTTATTGACCGGTGATGCGGCCAACGCCGATCCAGTGTGCGAGCTGTCGCCGTATCATGACTTGGTCACCGAGGCGGTGGCGCTGGCGGACCGGCCCAGCGTGCGCGACGCCGAAAAACCCCTCGTGTTCCGTTCCCCGGCCAATTCCGCTACGCTGTTTCCGTGACCCGAATCCGCAGCGGCCGATGAATTGGTTGACCTGGATGTTCGTTGCCGCGCTGATCGCGGAGACGGCCATCCGTCTGTGGCTGGCATCCCGCCAAATTGCGGCGGTGTACGCGCACCGCGACCGGGTCCCGGACATATTCACTGGGCAAATTGCGCTTGCGGAGCAACAGAGGGCTGCGGACTACACCATGGCTCGGGTGCGTTTGGGGCGCTGGGCTACGCTCCTCGACGCCATCACCAAACTTGGATTTACCGTGGGCGGCGGGCTCGCCGCGGTAGATGCGCTGGTCCGTCATTGGCAATGGCCCGAGCCTTGGCATGGGTGCCTTGTCATAGTGACCGTGTTCCTCGTTCTCCAGTTGCTAAGGTCTCCGGTTGCCCTGTGGAGAACGTTTCGGCTCGAGGCGCGCTTCGGATTCAATCGGATGTCGTCGTGGCTCTTCGCCGTCGACGCCGCGAAGGGACTGTTGCTGGGGCTGGTAGTGGGTGCACCCCTTGCATTCGCCACCCTCTGGCTCATGGAACGGGCGGGCACCTGGTGGTGGGCGTGGGCATGGCTCGTCTGGTTGGGCGCGACCCTCAGCCTGACGTGGGCTGCACCCCGGTTCATTGCTCCGCTGTTCAATCGCTTCAGCGCCATCACCGATAGCGCGCTCAAGCAACGCGTCGAGACGTTGCTCGAACGCTGTGGATTTTCAGCAAGCGGCGGCGTGTTCGTCATGGATGGTTCGCGGCGCTCTGCTCATGGCAACGCCTATTTCACCGGTATCGGACGCAACAAGCGCATCGTATTCTTCGACACATTGCTGGCACGGATCGAGCTCAACGAGATCGAAGCGGTGCTTGCTCATGAACTCGGGCATTTCCGTCTGCATCACGTGCGCCAACGGATGATCACGTCTCTGTTGGGCGCGCTGGCGGGGTTGGCGCTGCTTGGGTTGCTGGCGCGCGAGCCGGGATTCTATACGGCTTTCGGCGTGCCCCAAACGGCGGCGATGGCGCTGCTGCTATTCGCGTTCATCGTCCCGCCATTGACCTTTTTCGCAACGCCCCTCGCATCTTGGTGGTCGCGCCGCCAGGAACTTGCCGCCGATGATTTCGCCGCCGAACATTCCAATGCCGCCGATTTGATCACGGCCCTGGTCAAGCTTTATCGCGACAACGCCACGACGCTCACCCCGGATCGCGTGCATTCGGCGTTTTACGATTCCCACCCTTCCGCGGTGGCACGCATCACGCGCTTGAAACGGCTTGCCCTGCAATAGTGTCCTGAGTTGGAAATTCGCATCAATTCTCGCTCGGTCTAAGCTCGCGAGGCGGCGTTGCTCGTCGTCGCCATAGTACGCACTATGGCTCCTCCTCGCGCCTTGCCTCGCGACCT
>NZ_JBKQOT010000894.1:0-8221 GCF_052145395.1 Roseiarcus sp. | reverse complement strand
CTCGAAGCCCTCGCCACCTTCACCATCCCGCCCCACCTCCTCTCGGTCCAAAAAATCGAATGAGAACCAAGCCACAGGGCACTTTTAGAATCGCTGACTCATACGCGATTCCCCTGGCCACCGTGGGTGGGCGCTTCGTTCAGCTTTGTGCGGCGGTGGTCGCCGCCTGCGGCCTCGACGACCTGGGGATCGAGCGGGCGGTGGAAAAAGCGATAAAGGAACTGTCCAAGCAAAGGAAAACGGGCTTCAGAAGCACTCCCGGACCGCCTGCAACTTCGACCCAAACCGGCTCAGCCAAGTCATGATCGTAATGCTTCTCGATCCGCTCCCCGTATCTCTTGAGAATTTTGCCGCGGTTTCAGAGACGTCGCCGAACCGGGATTCGGCGTTCGTGCCGACGTGGCAAAGCGCAACCCATCGGCAACCGGGAAAGGCTCAGAGCCGACGGCTGACTTCGGCCATATCGGCGCGCCCGCACGTGGCCGCGGGCCCGCAGTTGTTTAGGATCACCCGTCGCAGGGTCCGGTTCTCGACCGGCGGCGTCTACGAGATCCTCACCTCCTCGACATATTACGGTCGACGAGACAGTCGGACCGGCGCGCCCCGGCCGCCCTCGCAGTGGGGTTGGCGTTCAGGTTCCCGCAATAGTCGAGGAATCGACCTTCAACGAGGTTCAGGCGCTCATGCAGAGCCGTAACCCGAAACGGACGCCGCCCACGTGTCGTGAACGACCCGACCTTCCTCGCTGGCCTCGCCCGGTGCGGTTAGTGCGGCGCCGCCACGATCCAGAACGCCGGCAAGGGCGCGCAAGGCGTCGCTGAACCCGTGCCAAAAGTCCTCTCTTTTGTTCCGAAATGGCGCGCCCGGAGAGGTTCGAACTCCCAACCCTCGGTTCCGAAGACCGATGCTCTATCCAGTTGAGCTACGGGCGCGCGACGACGCCCTCCTAGCATGAACCGCCGGGGCGGCGGAAGCGCGGTGCGTACGAACCTGCGGGCGCGAGACTTTCACCGCCGGAAGCGCCAAGCCAGAATGTGACCAAAAGGCGGCAACGACGAAGGTTCCCCAGCGAGACGGGTTGACTCGACCGAGGCTCGTCAGGCTTGAAGGCGCGACAGGCGAACGAGGAGCGCCATTGATGTTGCCCACGCGGTTCTGGGCCGAAATGACCTGGCCGGACTTCCAGCGCGCCGACATGAGCCGGGTCGTCGCCGTCCTGCCGGTCGCCGCGATCGAACAGCACGGGCCGCATCTGCCGCTTGGCGTCGACGCCATGATCAATGAGGGCTACGTCCGACGCGCCGTCGAGCGCCTGCCCGAGGACTTGCCGGTCCTGTTCTTGCCGACGCAGACGGTCGGCGTCTCGGGCGAGCACGCCGAATATCCGGGCACGCTCACGGTCTCGGTCGAAACGGCGATCCGGGCCTGGACGGAGATCGGCGACAGCGTCGCGCGCGCCGGCTGCCGCAAGCTCGTCGTGATGAACGCCCATGGCGGCAACGGCGCGGCGATCGAGGCGGTGGCGCTCAATCTGCGCATGCGCTGGCGCATGCTGGCGGTCCACGCCTCGTGGCGACGGCTCGGCTATCCCGACGACCTGTTCTCGCCCCGCGACATGGTGCACGGCGTCCATGGCGGCTGCTCCGAGACGTCGCTGATGCTCGCGTTTCGTCCCGACCTCGTGCGCGCCGCCGAGGCCCGGGATTTTCCCAGCGCCGCGGATGCGATCGAGCGCGACTTCGCCCTTCTGCGCGCCAAGCCGCCGCTGGGCTTCGCCTGGGCGGCGAGCGACCTCAATCCGTCTGGCGCAGTCGGCGAGGCGAACGAGGCGACGGCCGAAAAGGGCGAAGCGGCGATCGCCTTCGGCGTCGAACGGTTCGTAAGCCTCCTGCGCGACGTGCACGCCTTCGACCTCGCTGCGCTGGTCCGCGGTCCATTGGCAGGTGAGTCGTGAGGGCACCGCACTTCGATTTCGAGCGCGAGGCGATCGCCGGGGGCTGCCGCTGGGTGGCGGGCGTCGACGAGGTCGGCCGCGGCCCTCTGGCGGGGCCGGTCGGGGTCGCCGCGGTCATTCTCGATCCGAACGATCTGCCGGAGGGCCTCGACGATTCGAAGGCGCTGGCGGAGGCCGTGCGCGAAGCGCTGAAGCCGATCATCCTGGCCAAGGCGATCAGCGTCGCCGTCGCCTTCGCCAGCGCTGAGGAGATCGACCGCTTCAACATCCGCGGGGCGACCCTTCGCGCCATGGCCCGGGCCGTCGCCGCCTTGCACGTGAGGCCGGATCTGGCGCTGATCGACGGGCGCGACGTTCCGGATGGGCTCAAGTGCCCGGCGCGGCCGATCATCGGCGGCGACGCGCTGTCGATGTCGATTGCCGGCGCCTCGATCGTCGCCAAGACGACCCGGGACGCCCTGATGCGGAACCTCGGGCGCGACTATCCGGCATACGGTTTCGGCGACCACGCCGGCTACGCCACGACCTTCCACCGCAGCGTGCTGGAGGCGATCGGACCGTGCCCTTATCACCGGCGATCTTTCCGGCTTCGCAAGGAGGAGGCCGACGCCGAAAAAGGTTTCGAAAGCGTTGAGGGCGTCGATCTCCTTTCGTCGGCGCGGCCGTACGAAAACGACACAACGTCAGGCGCCGCCCCATAACCGGACCTTTACTTTAATCCGGCCATAAACGACGCGCCGGTCGGAACGCGCCGGTCGTTGCGTCGAGTGATTGCGTTGATGCGTACCTTGCGTGCCGGAGCGTCGCGTCTCCCCGCCCAGATTCAGGTTGTGCTTACTGGCGCCGGCGAGACGCAACGCCCGGCCGCAATCGGTCCTCCGTCGCGCGACATGATCCTCGTCGGCGACTGCGTTGCCGAGATGGAGAAGCTGCCGGCGGCCTCGGTCGATCTCATCTTCGCCGATCCGCCCTACAATCTTCAGCTCGAAGGGGCGCTGTCGCGCCCCGACCAGAGCGTGGTCGATGCGGTCGACGACGACTGGGACAAGTTCGCCGACTTCGCCGAATACGACGCCTTTACCCAGCGCTGGCTCGTCGCGGCCCGCCGCGTGATGAAGCCCAACGCCACGATCGTCGTCATCGGCTCGTATCACAACATCTTCCGCGTCGGGACGATCCTGCAGGACCTGGGTTTCTGGATCCTGAACGACATCGTCTGGCGAAAAGCCAATCCGATGCCGAACTTCCGGGGACGCCGCTTCACCAACGCCCACGAGACCATGATCTGGGCGGCGCGGGGGCCCGAGGCCAAGCGCTACACTTTCAACTACGAGGCGCTGAAGGCCGGCAACGACGACTTGCAAGTGCGATCCGACTGGTTCCTGCCGATCTGCACCGGGGCCGAGCGTCTAAAGGACGCATCCGGGCGAAAGCTTCATCCGACCCAAAAACCGGAGGCGCTGCTCGCGCGTGTGCTGGTCGCAGCTTCCAACGCCGGCGACCTGGTGCTCGATCCGTTCTTCGGCTCGGGCGCCACGGGCGCCGTGGCGCGCCGGCTCCGCCGTTCCTACATCGGGATCGAGCGCAATGAGGCGTATGCGGAGGCCGCGCGGCGGCGGATCGAGACGGTCGAACCTCTGGCCGAAGAGGTGGTGGCGACCGCCCCGACGCGGCGCAGCGAACCGCGCGTCGCCTTCGCGAGCCTGGTCGACGCGGGGCTCGTTCAACCCGGCGAGCGGCTCATCGACGTGCGCTGGCGCCATTCGGCGCTCGTCCGCGCGGACGGATCGCTCGCGGCCGGTCCCGCGGTCGGTTCGATCCACAAGATCGGGGCGCTCGTCCAGGGCCTTCCGGCCTGCAACGGCTGGACCTTCTGGCATGTCGAGCGAAAGGGCCGGCTGACGGTTATCGACGATCTGCGCGCCGACGTGCGCGCCACCCTGCGCGACGCCGCCGAATAAGGCTAAACGCTCCGTTTCGGCCGATGCTTCCGCACGGCGAAGTCGGAAGCGCGGAGAAGGAAGACTTCACCCGTGCTCTCCTCGGTGTCGAGCCAGACGAACGGAAGACCGGGATAATCGCGCAAGACGAGGTCACGGCCCCGGCCGATCTCGCAGATCAAAACGCCGGCTGGCGTCAGATGGTCCGGAGCGTCGGCGAGAATCCGTCGCACGACGTCAAGGCCGTCGTCCCCGCCGGCGTGGGCCAGACGCGGCTCGGCCGAATATTCGGGGGGAAACGCGGCCAGAGCCTTGGCGTCGACATAGGGCGGGTTGGTCAGGATCAGGTCGTAGCGTTCGCCAGCCACCGGCCGGAACAGATCGCCCTGAAGCAGCCTGACGCGTTCGACGAGCTTGTGCTCCTCGACGTTGCGCTTGGCGACCGCGAGCGCGTCGCCCGAAAGATCCACCGCGTCGATCGCCGCATTGGGGAAGACGCGGGCAGCGAGGATGGCGAGCGACCCGCCGCCCGCGCACAGGTCCAGGACGCGCAAAACCTCGCCGGGATCGCCCGTCAGGGCGTTGTCCTCGCTGAGGGCGGTCACAAGGAGCTCGCCGATGAAACTGCGCGGCACGATCACGCGCTCGTCGACGTAGAACGGAACGCCCTGAATGTAGGCCCGGTTGACGAGATAGGCTGCGGGCTTGCGCGTGGTCACGCGCGCCTCGATCAACGTCTCGAGCCGCCGCCGCTCGCTGTGAAGAAGCCTGGCGTCCAGAAAGGGATCGAGCGTGTCGATCGGGAGACCGAGCCCCTCCAGAATGAGATAGACGGCTTCGTCGAGCGCGGTCGTGGCGCCGTGACCGAAGGCGAGGCCCTCCGCTCGGAACCGGCCGATGGCGTAGCGCAGCCAGTCGCGCGGCGTGGCGAAGAGTTCGAGGCGCTCGTCGGACTCAGTCATGCCGGCCTCGGGCGATCGTGATGGTCTCGCGGCTTGCCATTTTCGACCCCGAATCGAGCCTTTTCAACAGCTTGCGGCGCTTTTTCCGATCCAGCGCAACGCCGGCTGCGGACGCTCGCGACTTCGTCATCGCGACGGACCGCGAAAACAGGCGCCCGAAGCGCGTGGCGCGCCCCATGTCGTGCTTCGCCACGGCGGCGATCGCAGAGGGCCGCGGGGATGCGGCGGCGGGAGACGTGCCGGCGACGACAACATCGAGGGTTCGATCCGGAAGCGACAGGATCACCTTAGCCCATATTCAGATTTTCAGCAACTATCGGTCGAAGGAATTCCTATAAAGAGAATTCAGGTGCCTGCGTCTCAAGCGCGATCTAAGCGCCGTGCTTGCATTCCCGCATGAAGTGTCTGCGCGCTTTGCCGTGGAGTTCCTTCGCGTCGGCCTTCTGCGAGCATTCGATTGACTTGGCCGAACGGGCGCCGGCGTCCTGGGGCGCACCGTGCGGCGCTGTCTGCGACGTGGCGTCGGTCGCCGCGTCGAAGGCGTACGCGGCGCCGGAGAGCATGAAGCAGAGCGCCGCCGCGCCTGCCAAACCCTTGATTCGCATTTGCAAAGTCACCCCGCCGTGATCAGAAGTCTTCCCGGCCCGCCACCGCTTATAGGCGGCGGGGCTGGAAATTCAACCCGAGCGCGCCCCCCGCGTGGGGAGGACAAGCCGCCGTCGACGCGCTAAGACCGGCCGATGCGCCGCCTGTCCATCGAAGCTCTCGTCGAGCATTTCCCGGATTTCCGGGTCGCTTTTGTCCTGGCCGAGCCCCTGACGATCGGCCCCCGGTCGGCGGCGCTGGCGGAGGATATCGCGGCGGCCGAATCCGAATGCCGGGCGCGATGGGGCGGCATGGAGCTGTCCGCCATTCCCGGCGTCGCGGCCTGGAGGGCCGCCTACAAAGGCTTCGGCATCAAGCGGACGAGCTACCGGTCGTCGGTCGAGCGGCTGATCAAGCGGGTGCTGGCCGGCCAGCCGCTGCCGGAGATCAACGCGCTGGTCGACCTCTACAACATGGCGTCGCTGACGAGCGTCCTGTGCCTTGGCTGCGACGACCTCGACAAGACCGACGGCGACCTCGTCTTCCGCTTCTCGAGGCCTGACGACAGTTTCGTCGATATGGGCGCGGAGGCGGGCGAGGATCCAAACGATCCGCCGAAAGAGGGCGAGGTCGTGTACGCCGACGCGCGCCACGTGTTGTGCCGGCGCTGGAACTGGCGGCAGGACGCGCGCAGCGCCTCGAGCGCCGAGACCCGGCGCGCCGTTCTCACCGTCCAGTCGAACGGTTTTCGCGACGTCGACGCCGCCGCGACGCTGCTCGCCCGCCTCATCGCCCGCGAATGCGGCGCGGACTCGCGGATCGAGGTTCTGGACGGGGGGCGACCGACCGCCACGGTCGAAGCGGCGGCTCGGCGCCGTTGATCGTAGACTGAACAGGGGACGAGGTGTTCCCAGCTGCACAAACAGGTCTGTCGGGCAAACCTTACGAAAGCGGCCGAGCGTGCGTGGCGAGCGCGTTCTCCGCGCGGCGTCGTCGTCCGATTCCGGCCAATTCCGCTCCGGCCGCCAGACTCCATGAGACCGTGAGCGCGCTGACGAACACGATCGCGCCTTTGACGACGGCCGGCAGCGCGAGATCGAGCAAGCCATACTGCATCCAGACGACGGGCGCGTAGTGGAGAAGATAGACCGGCAACGCCTTGTCGGCGACTGCCCCGACGAGGGGACGCCGGACGCCGCCGAACCGAAACGCGAACGCCAGCGCGAGGAGCACGCCGGACAATCCAGCAACCCCGTAGGCCGCGTCCGCCAGAAGCGGGAGCGCCGCGGGCGCCCCGTCCCCGAGCTTGAGCGCGAGCCACGCCAGCGCCATCCAGAGGGCGAGGGTTGAGGCGGCGAGGCCGAGCAGCGCACGCCAACTCTTTGCAAGAAGGCCGTCGGCCTTCAACATGCCCCGGCCGAGACCCTGGCGACCGACGACGAGCAACAGGAGGAAGTAGATCGCATAGAGCAGGGGACGGCTAAGCTGAATCGCGAGCGGGCCGTGATTGCTCCATCGCCACGGCGTGAACGCCCAGGCGAGGGGCGCGTAAGCGGCGATCGCGACGATCGCGAAGGCCGAAAACGCCAGGAAGGGGCGGCTCTCGAAGGAAGCCGCGAGCGACCCCGCAGCCTCGACGGCGCGCGCCGCGCAGCGATAGTGGGCTGCGGCGACGACGGCCAGCGCCATCAGCACCCACAAAAACCACATCGGCCCGTTCGGCGTGAACGGCAGCGCCTGATAGGCGCGAATATATCCGGCGGGGCTCGGGTCCGCGGCGGACAGGCGATAGACCGGATAGAGCGCGACCGGCATCACGATGGCGACGCCGAACAGAAGCGAGCCGCCGAGCTTGAGGAATCGCCTCGCGAGGAACCATTGGCTTCCGTCGCGCTCGAGGCTCGGCCAGGCGAACACGCCGGACAGGAAGAACAACAGCGACATCAAATACACGTCCTGCCAGGCGCAAAACGCGTCAAAGCCGGGCCAGCGGCTGCGGTCGAGAACGGGAAAGGCCAGCCACTGATAGGGCGCCCGGTCGAAGGCGTAGCCGCTCGAGTCGACCGAGAAGAGATAGGCGGTGAACGAATGCATCATCAGGACGGAGGCGATTGCGACGCCCCGAAGATTATGCAGCGCCAGGCTTGCGCGGCCAGCTTCCGCCGAGCGCTTGGTCGAAGAACGATCGCGCGCGGCCTCGCACGGCGAGGGCGTTCTCGCCGTGCGCCGCGGCGCCGGACCGCGAACCGGGCTCCCTCGAGCTTCGGGATTGGACCGCCGAATTTCGCTCACGTCTCGTCGTTCGATGGGGGCGGCGCGCATCGGGCCCCGCATCGCCACAACTCGCGCCGACAGGACGTTGTTCCTCGGCCGCCGGGGATAGAAGGGCGAACGGTTCGCTTTCGGAGCGGTCGCGCACGCGACGCGCCAACGCCGTGGCGCGCCGGGGATGCCGATGGGCGGCACTCAAATTTCAACGCTCAATTAGCGTTGGCTATGTATGGCCTAAATCTGTTAGAATGGAGTGGCGTTCTGATGGAGGTTTTGATGGAGCACGGGGCCTTTCGGGCGTGGCTTGCGGAGGTTGATGACCTGACGGCCGATCAGCGCCTTGAGCTTGAGGAGGTGCTGGCGGGGCGAACGCCGCGCGCGGGGCGGTAACGGCGGCAATCGAGGGGAGCCTGGGCGATGAGCGCCGGTGCCCGCATTGCGGTAACGGCGCGTCGGTCGGTTGCGGCGCAGCGAACGGCGTGCGGCGGTTCCGTTGCAAGAAGTGCGGC
>NZ_JBKQOT010000893.1:0-3005 GCF_052145395.1 Roseiarcus sp. | reverse complement strand
AATCAGCAGAAAGCCGTCATCGGCCGCTGGCTCCTGAGCGATGGCCTGCTGTACATCTTCGATGAGCCGACCAAGGGCGTGGACGTGGGCGCCCGCGCCGAGATCTTCCGTATCATGGTGGAGCTGGCGAAGGCGGGCAAAAGCATCATCATGGTGTCGTCCGACATGCCGGAGCTGATGTCGATGAGCGACCGCATCGGCGTGATGCGGGGAGGCCGGCTCACCCACGTGCTGGACCGGCGCGAGGTCACCGAGGAGACGCTCGTCAAACACTTCATCGGACTCTGACATGCGGAGAAGCGTCTCGATCTTCCGCGAACAGTGGTTTTTCCTTCTCATCGTCGAGGTCGCCCTGGCGGTCGGGACGGGTCTCATCAATCCGCGGTTCTTCGGGCTGAACAACCTGGAGAACATTTTGGAGCAGGTGTCGGTGCTCGGCCTCGTGGCTTCCGGCGCGACCCTCCTGATGTTCGCGGGGAACTTCGACATCTCGGTCGGCGCGAACATCGGAATGTCCGCCTGTTTGATGGCGATCATGATCAAGGCCGGCTACGGTGAGGCGCCCTCCGTGGCGGCGGGCATTCTCCTTGCCACAGTCAACTCCTTCTTCGTCGGGGCGTGCTCGATCCTGTTCAAGGCGCCGTCGTTCATCATCTCCCTAGCCTGCATCGGGATCTTTCGCGGCATCGCCCTCGCCTTCACAAAGGGCGTCCTGCAGCTGATCTACGGAAACTTCGAGTTTCTCGGCACGGAGAGGTTCTTCAATATCATCCCGCTCATGTTCCTCATCAGCCTCGCGGGCTACCTCATCGTTCATTTCATTCTGAAATACACGAAAGTTGGCCGCAGGGCCTTCGCCATCGGCAGCAACGTGCAGGCCGCCTACCTCGCGGGCATCCCGGTCAACCGGAACAAGCTGATCTTCTTCATCATCAACGGTCTGCTTGTCGGAGTTGCGGCGACCCTGCTTCTGTCCCGCATCGGCGCCGCCCAGCCCTCCACCGGCAGCGGGATCGAGCTGCAGGCCATCGGCGCCGTGGTCATCGGCGGCACGCCGATGACGGGCGGGCGGGGCAAGATTATCGGCACCTTCTTCGGCGTGCTCCTCACCGGGATCATCTCCAACGCGCTGAACATGCTCCAGGTGAATCCCTACTTCCAGGACGTGGCCATCGGCGCGCTTATTATTGTGTCCCTGGCGGTCAGCGCATTCAGCCAGCGCGGACAGAGGGCGTAGCGCCGGCCGGTGCGCGTCGATAAGCGACGTTCAATCGCGAATGCTCGCTTCTGCTCGATCCCGGTCCTCACGTAACCCGCATGCTCGGGCGCCGAATGAGTCGAATCTATTCCCCGAACGCGGCGCGCAGATTTCTCAGCCCATCTCCGGCGAGCGCGTCCTGGCTCCTGGCGAGCGGCCGCCAGATCGAGACCGCCCTGGCGATCTCCTTGATTTCGGGGGTGAAGGCCTCGATCACGACCGGCCCTTCAAAGCGAACCTCGCTGAGCGCCGCGGCGATCTCGGCCCAGGGCTGATGGTCCTCGCCCGGCGTGCCGCGGTCGTTGGCGCAGGCGTGGAATTCGACGATGCGGCCCGCCGCGCGCCGGATGGCGGCGGGAATGTCTTTCTCCTCGATGTTCATATGGAACGTGTCGAGCAGCAGCCCGACATTGTCGGCGCCGACGTCCTCGATGAGTCTCAGGCCCTGGTCGACCGTGTTGACGAGGTCGGTCTCGAAGCGGTTGAGCGGCTCGATGGCGAGCTTGACTTCGCGCTCGGCGGCGTAAGTCGCGGCGCGCTTCAGACTTACGACCGCTCGGTCCCACTGATCCCTTCGCGCCTCGTCGCTGAGGAGACGCGTCGCGCCGGTGGCGGCGTACATCGGCCCCGAGACGAACGGGCTGCCCAGCGCTTTCGCGAAGTCGATGCAGCGCTCGACATAGGCGAGCCCGGTTTCGCGGGTCGTCGCGTCCTCCGCGCTCAGGTCTCGGGTCGGCCCGAAGGCGCCGCATATCGTCACCGACACGCCCGTTCGCGCCGCCCGCGCGCGAATAGCGGAAACGTCGATCGTCGCAGGATCCTCGACGCAGATCTCGAGGATGTCGAACCCGAGCGCCTTGACGAGGTCAAAGAGATCGAGGGTTCGATTGGAGAAGGGCGAGGCCCAAATGAACGTACTTGCGCCGTATCGCATGGCCGAATCCCGGGAGCGGATGCTAGGAAATGTTCTCCTCTTCGAACCCGGTGGCAAGGAAAATCCCGGTCGCCTAATGAAGCGGGATCGCAACGTTCAAGGGGGGCGCGGAGACGATCCTCGCTGGCTCGAACTCCCTCGGCGCCTCGGATCGCTCAACGGCGTCGCAGCCCCATCCAAGCGCCGCTCTTGACCCGTTCCTCGCCGGCGCGGCTCATATCTCTGGCCGGCGAAGGAAAAAGCCGCCCCTTGCGGGCGGTTTGACCGAGGGGCCGAGGCGGGGCATTTTGCGGCCGCGCCGGGCGTTCCCTTCGAACGTGACGTCACGAGCGGCGGCGCGCTTGGCTTTGAGAGCAGCATGGAACCGGATTTCGACGCCCTGATCTATCAGACCGGGACCGTGTTCACGCCCGGCGCCCCGATCAACGAGCGCGATCTCTTCTCCGGCCGGAAGGATCAGGTCCTCAAGATCATCGACGCGGTGTCCCAGCGCGGCTGCCATGCGATCCTGTACGGCGAGCGCGGGACCGGCAAGACGTCGCTCTCCAACATGATTTCCGCCTTTCTCGCCAAGCGCCAGGCCTTCATCGTGTCGCGAACGAACTGCGACATTTCGGACAGCTACGCCTCGCTGTGGACCAAGGCGTTCAAGGACATCGAGGCGGCGAGGCGGCACCCAAACATCGGCTTCGGCGGCGTGCGCAACCCGCTCGCGACCTCGCCGCCGCCCGGCTCCGACCTCAATGCCGAGACGCCCGACGGGGTGCGGCGGACGCTGCAGGAGCTGTCGAGCTCCGCGTCCCTGATCGTGAT
>NZ_JBKQOT010000892.1:0-3258 GCF_052145395.1 Roseiarcus sp. | reverse complement strand
CGCGTGGGTCTGGGTTTGCGACATTGGTTCTCCTAAAGAGGTCCGTTTCGGACCGGCGCCGGCGGTTGGGTTCGAGTTGACGATCAGGCGCCCGCCGTCGGAAAGGCCGCAGAGTCCGCGGACCTACTCACCGCCTCTTTAAAGGCGGGCCGGCGCTCGGGCCGACGAAAGACGCCCAGGGTTCCGCCCCGGCCAACGCCGCCGGAGCGAGGGGAGGTCGCTAGCAGATCTCATCTGTAGGGGCAAGATGGAACACGGGGTAAGCTGGCAAAATTGATCGCCGCCCGCCTCCCAATCGGAATATGGACAGTGGGCCGCTCGATCTCAAGATGGGCGCTTATTCACGAGCCTCAAAGGCGCTCGGCGAGCGCCGGCGCGACAACTCACGACGAAGGGGCGAATTCGCGGCGGGCGAACTCGGCGAACGCGCGCGCCGGCCGGCCCGTCGCAGCCGGAACGTCTCCGCTCACCTCAGCGAGATGCGGCGCCCGGCCGTCCAAAATCGCCTCCTGCAGTTCGACGGCCGCGTCCACCCGCCACGCTGGCAGGCCGCTTTCCGCCAACACCGCCCGGAACGACGCAAGCGGCGGCGAGACGAGGCGGACCGGCCTTTTCATGACGGTCGAAAGGGCCGCAGCCATTTCGTCGCCGGTCAACGCCGCCGGCCCGGTGACCGTCAGCGCGCGCCCGTCGAACGGCCCGTTTGCGACCGCGACCGCGACGTCGGCGAGATCGAGGACATCCACGAGGCTCGCCGGCGCCCCGCCCGACGGGTCGACCAGGCTGCCTGCCTCGATCGACGCGCGCTGCCGCAGCAGGTTCTGCATGAAGCCGCTGGCGCGCAGGATGACGTGCGGTACTCGTGAAGCCCGCAGGGTCGTTTCGGCCTCGGCCGCGTTACGGGCGAAGTACGAAATCGGCCGGGCCAAGTCGGCGCCGATGACCGAAAGCTTGACGATTCCGCCGACCGCTCTGGGTTCCGCGGCCTCGATCAGCACGCCTTCCCATGCGACCTGCCTCGGGTGCGCGGGCGTGACGAGGGCGAGCACGTCCACGCCGGCGACAGCCGATTCGTAACGCCCCGGAGCGTCGAGATCGAATGCGACGGGCGTCAGAGACCGAGGCCGCATCGCCCTCTCCGGGTCCCGCACCAAGCTGCGGACCCGCCAGCCCGCCGCAAGGAAGGCTTCGGTCCAGGGCCGCGCGTTCGTCCCGGAATGGCCGATGATGGCGATGGTCTTCATGGCATCCCTCGCCGAGCGGCCTACCCCTCCTCGACGTCGGTGTCGGGACGGTCCCCGCCCTTCGCCGTCTCGACATGCCAGCGCCCTTGCGTGTCCTCGTAGGAAATTTCGGTCGTTGCGTCTCCGACCCGCTGCTCCGCCGCCGCCCGCTCGGCGGCCTCGCGGGCGAGGTCGTGGGTGGGAAAGGTCTCGGAGAAGACGTCGCCGACGCGGTAGGCGAAGCCGCCGTCGTGCTCGACGATGTGGTAGGTCACCTTTGGCATCCTAAGCCTCCTTCGCCGGCCGTCGGCGGCGCGTCTCCGCTCGGGCGAACACTGAAGCGGTTCAGCGAAACGCGCCACGCCCCCGAAGCGATCCGCGCGATCGCCTGGGCGTCGAGCCGGCCGCACACCACGATCTCGTCGATCTTGATGTCGCCGATGAGGCCGGTCGCGACGAAGTCGACGGGGCTTTGCGTTTTCTCGGTCGCCGTCAGGTCGGCGTAGGGCGAGAGGCCGTGCTTGACCACGGCGACCGTGACCTCGCCGTCCTTCGGTTGGGCGGCCCCGGGCTTCGTGAGGCGCGGCGGCCCGAGCGTGATACGCCCGTCGGCGACCGTCACGGGGAAGGTGATCTCCTGGCCGGGCTTAAGGTCGAGGTTCGAGGGCTGCTCGGCGAGCGCGAGGCGCGGGGCGGCGGCGGAAAGGACGACAAGGACACAAGCGAAGCGGCGGGCGGTGGGAAGGCGCGACATGGGACCGGTCAGACTCGGGTTCGGGCCTTGCGCAGGCCTCTTCAGCGATCGCGGCAGCATTCAACGCCCGCCGGCAAAAAGCCAGCGCCTCCGAGAGCCGATTGCCTCCGGCGACGGGCGCCCCGTGATGCGTTCCCCGGCCAGTGCGAGAAAAGCCAGAGCCTTCACGCCGGAGGTCGCGTCCCGCGACGGCCGCGCGCCGCCCGGCCTACCCGCAGCGCGAATACATGCGAGAAAGCTCGGCGCCGTAAAGGAAAATGGGCCTGCGGGTCAGCCCGCCGTGGCGTCGGATCCATTGGCGCACGGGCGCGGGATAGGTCTCGGCGACGACTCGCGTCGCCTCGGGCGCCGGGTACTCGTTCCCGAGCATGTCGACCATTCTTGCGGCATGAAAGCCGAGGATCGCGCGAGACGTCACGCAAATGCGGCTGTGCGGGAGGATGCTCAGAGCCAGCGTGCAGGCGGAAAAGCACGGCCCGTCGATCACCACGCGCTGACCCGATTGGCGCACCGCCTCAAAGAAAGTGAGGAACGACGTCGCCTCGCCGCCAGGGCTCCCCTCGATCACGACGTCCGCACAAGCGGGCGGGAAGCCGGCAAGCATGAAGAGGACGGCGAAAAAGGCGCGTCGCATCGGACCTCCAAGAGTTTCCGATACGATTTTTAGCCGGGGAAAAGGCGGAATTCGGGACGCGTCCCCTTTTCGACGAGACGACCGCTGATACCCAAGGTCGCGCCGGTTGACCACGACCGGCAACGACATCTTGATCGTCAAAGGCAGGTTTGAAAAAGGACCCCGGTCCGAGCCGTCACAGCGGAATGTTCTCGTGCTTCTTCCAGGGGTTCTCGAGCTTCTTGTTGCGCAGCATGTTGAGCACGCGCGACAGGCGCCGCCGCGTCGAGTGCGGCATGATCACCTCGTCGATGTAGCCGCGCTCGGCGGCGATGAAAGGCGAGAGGAAGACCTCTTCGTATTCCTTCGTCTTTTCAGCGATCTTCTCCGGATCGCTGATGTCGGACCTGAAGATGATCTCAACCGCGCCCTTAGCGCCCATGACCGCGATCTGCGCCGTTGGCCAGGCAAGATTGATGTCGCCGCGCAAGTGCTTGGAAGACATGACGTCGTAGGCGCCGCCGTGTCGAATGCGGCATGATCACTTCGTCGATGTAGCCGCGCTCGGCGGCGATGAAGGGGGACAGGAAGGTTTCTTCATATTCTTTCGTTTTTTCAGCGATCACGCCCGGGTTGCTGATGTCGGACCTGAAGATTATCTCGACCGC
>NZ_JBKQOT010000891.1:0-8661 GCF_052145395.1 Roseiarcus sp. | reverse complement strand
TGCCAGGTGGAGCCCGAGGTCAGCTCCTTGCGCTCGACGAGCACGCTGTCGGTCCAGCCCTTCTTGCAGAGATGGTAGAGCGTCGAGACGCCGACCACGCCGCCGCCGATCACAACCGCGCGTGCATGCGTTCTCATCGGATCACCCCAAGCCGCACCGGGCGCTCGTTGGGCCTCGGCGGATCGGCGAGCATCTGCTTGACGACGAGGGCGAGCGGAACGGCAAAGAAGATATGCGAAAGGAGACCGCCGATAACGACATTCGGATCGAGATAGTTCGGATGATTCGTCGATACGAGCGCAATCGCGGCGTGCATCACGACCCAAACGATCACGGCGAAGAACAAGGCGACAAGGGTCGCCTCAAAACCGCGCCGCGCAAAGAACGGCCACGCGTAAGCGAAGACAACGCCCCAGACGACGCAGAAGAAGAAGTGGATGCCGGCGCCGAGAACGTAAGCGAAACCGCCAAGCGCCTCCTGCACGGCCTGCCCGAAGACGAGTCCTGTCGCGTTGCGGGGAATGCCTGCCAGCGGCATCAGGTGCTGCACTTCGACCCAGACGGCGGCCTCGTAGATCCAGATGAACACCCCTCCCGTGAGGCCGCCGACTACGCCAGCGCGTAGGGTCTGCGCAGTGTCCGTCTGACCTGGATCCATCCTTGTTCCTCCTGATTGCGCCGGCAGTCTCAGTACGTCGCGTCCGGCATCGAGGCCTTGCGCTCGTCGATGAACGCGCGGATCGCCTCGTCCCTGGCGGGGTCGAGCGGGGGCGGCTGGTAGTCCGCCAGCATCGCCTTCCACAAGACGTTCGCCCGGGCCGCCGCGTCCTTCGCGCCTTCCTCCTGCCACTGCTCGACGGAATTGTTGTCGGCGACGCTCGACCGGTAGAAGGCGGTTTCGAAGTTCATCTGCGTATGCGCGCAGCCGAGGAAGTGGCCCCCGGGCTCGACCTGATGAAACGCCTCCATCCCCTGACCGTTCTCGCTGAGATCGACTCCCCTGGCGAGCACGTGCATGGCGCCGAGCTGGTCGAAATCGAGCACGAATTTCTCGTAGGAGGCGGTGAGGCCGCCCTCGAGCCAGCCTGCGGCGTGAAGCACGAAATTGGTTCCGGCCAGCACTGTCGGCGCAAGGGTCTGCGCGCTCTCGTAGGCCGCCTGCGCGTCCGGGATTTTCGAGGCGCTGAGCGAGCCGCCGGTGCGGAACGGCATGTTCATCCGGCGCGCAAGCTGCGCCGCGCCGAAGATCGCAAGCGACGCCTCCGGGGTCCCGAAGGTCGGCGCGCCCGACTGCATCGAGAGCGTCGAGACGAAGGTCCCGAACACGACCGGCGCGCCCGGCCGCGTGAGCTGGCAGAAAGCCGTCCCCGCCATCACCTCGGCCAGCACCTGCGTCAGGGTTCCGGCGACAGTGACCGGGCTCATCGCCCCCGACAATATGAACGGCGTGATGATGCAGGCCTGGTTGTTCCGCGCGTACGCTTCCGCCGCGCCGAGCATCGTCGAGTCCCAGACGAGCGGCGAGTTGGCGTTGATCAGGCTCGTCAGCACCGTGTTCCGCTGCACGAATTCCTCGCCAAACAGAAGCTCGCAAATGCGCACGCTGTCCTCGGCCCGTTCCGGCTTGGTGACCGAGCCCATGAAAGGTTTGTCGGAATATTTCACATGGGAATAGACCATCTCGAGGTGCCGTTTGTTCACCGGCAGATCGACCGGCTCGCAAAGCGTGCCCCCGGAGTGGTGGATGGCGGGGCTGAGATACGCGAGCTTCACAAAATTCTGGAAGTCCTCGAGCGTTCCATAGCGGCGGCCCTTCTCGAGATCGTGGACGAAGGGCGAGCCGTAGTTCGGCGCAAACACCATCGCGTCGCCGCCTATGAGGACGCTGCGCCCGGGGTTGCGCGCGTGCTGCACGTATTGCGCCGGGGCCGTCGCGCAAAGTTTTCGCGCGAGCCCGCGGGGAAAGCGGACGCGGCTCTCCTTGATGTCGCAGCCTGCGGCGCGGAGGAGATCGAGGGCCCGCGGAAAGTCGCGAAACTCGATCCCAACGTCCTGAAGAAGCGTGTCGGCGTTGTGCTCGATGATTTCGAGCCCCTCCGCGCTCAGAATTTCGGTGATCGGGATTTTTCGCGTGATGTAGGGGACGGATGCGGCCGAGCGCTGGGCGCGCGCGCTGCGGCGCGCTTCGCGTCCTCGGCGGGGCTCCCGAGCAGGGGCTGGTTCGGACATAGGGCGCGCGCTCCTCGGGCTCGGTCGCAACGGATTGCTTCCACATTGCGACAGCGGCGCGGCCTTTTGAACCGAAAATGTAACGCCCAAGCACCGGACCGCTTTCCCCCACACCCTCGCGCCTCAAGGAGCGGCAGCGCCTCCTTGGCAGCCAAGGGCCTTTTTCCGAACAGCCGCCTCGCCCTGTCGGCCAGCCGACAGCGCGCCGCCGACCGGCCTTATAACATCCGACTTTCGCGTGGGCGCCCCCCCGGTGGGCGGCCGCGGCGTCCGCAACGGGAGGGTGCAGATGGTCCAGCGAGCGAAGAAAACGGATCGGCCGATGGTCGTCGTCGGCGCCGGCCAGGGGGGCATCCAGGCCGCGGAATCGCTGCGCGAGGAAGGCTGGGAGGGCGAGATCATCCTGTTCGGCGACGAGCCGCACCCGCCGTACCATCGGCCGCCCCTGTCCAAGGACATGCTGCTCGAGAGTCTGGATTTCGACTCGATCCAGTTGCGCGGGCCGGCCGAGATCGCGGCAAAGGGCATCGACTTCCGCCCCGGCATCCACGTCCTTGCGATCGACCGCGCCGCCCGCGAAGTCTCGCTCGATTCGGGCGCCCGGCAGGCCTACGAGGGCCTCGTGATCGCCACCGGCGGGTCCAACCGTCGGCTGCCGATCCCCGGCGGCGATCTCCCCGGCATTTCTTCGCTGCGCAGCGTCGACGACGCTTACAAGTTCGCCGAGGCGCTCGCCCGCGCCGACACGGTGCTTGTGGTCGGCGCTGGATTCGTCGGCCTGGAAGTCGCCGCCTGCTGTAGGTTGAGCGACCGCGAGGTCACGGTGATCGAGCGCGAACCGCGAGTGCTCGCCCGCGCCGTCGCTCCAGTGCTGTCGGACGTCTATGCGCGACTCCATCGCGAGCGCGGCGTCCGGCTTGAACTCGGGGCGAATGTCGCCGAGGTTCTCTCCCGGGATGGGCAGGCGACGGGCGTCCGCCTCGTCGACGGGCGCGTGTTCGAAGCCGATCTGATCGTCGCCGGGATCGGCCTCGTGCCGAACGACAGGCTCGCTCGCGAGGCGGGCTTGCGCTGCGAGCACGGCGTCGTGGTCGACGCGTGCTCGCGCACCGCGGATCCTGACATCGTCGCCGCCGGCGATTGCACCGCCACCGCGCACGAACCGGGAATGCCGCTCCACCGCCTGGAATCCGTGCAGAACGCCATCGAACAGGCGCGGTCCGGCGCGGCGGCGCTGATGGGCGTCGAGAAGCCGTTCTTGGACGCGCCGTGGTTCTGGTCGGATCAGTACGACGTCAACCTCCGCGTCGTCGGGCGGGTCGCGGGTTATGATCACGTCGTGCTTCGGGGCGACGTCGAGAACTACAGGTTCTCCGCTTTCTACTTCAAGAGCGGTAAGTTCATCGCCGCCGACAGCGTCAATCGGGTGAAGGACCATGTCGTCGCCCGGAAGGTGCTTGACCGCGGCGTGGAGCTGACGTCCGAGCACGCCGCCAATGTCAGCTTCGACCTCGGCTCGCTGGTCAAGGAGCCGCGAAGGGTTCTAGCCTAAGGCCCGGGGGCGGCGGGACGCCGCCCCTCCGAATCGGTACAAGCCCGAAACTATACCGGCGAAGTTTCGTGTGATAGGAGCGCGCAAGGAGGATTTTGATGACCGACCCGCGCTCCAACGGAGGGAGCGCGTCTCGCGCTCCTTAAGGCGGCGAGACGCCGCCCCTCCGAAGCGCCTAGCTTTTCGCCGCCGGCGCGGTCGTGCCTGAGGCGCCCTCCCGGAACTGCTTGACCGTGATCCTTGCGACGTCGCCGGCGGGGATTCCGCCCGCCGGGTCGTGTCCCATCGCCTGCAACGTTTCGGCAACCCATCCGGGCGAGACGGCGTTGACGCGGATCGTGGTCGCAGGCTCCGCCGCGGCCGCGCGCACAAAGGCTTCCAGCGCAGAATTGACCGTTGTGATGATCGCGCTGCCCGGCGAGGGATATTGCGCCGCAAGCCCCGTCGTCAGCGTGATCGCGCCGCCCGGCTTGACGGTCCTCGCGCCGTACCGGGCGACGTTGATCTGGCCCAAGAGCTTGTTGGCGAGTGAGAACGTGCAGTCCTCGTCGGTCGTTTCGTTCCAGGGCTTGAACCGCGCCGCGCCGCCGGTGCAGACGATCCCGTCGACCGGACCGACCCGCTCGAACAGGGCCGCGAGAGACTTCGGGTCGGCGATGTCGACCTTTTCGTCGGAACTGCGCGAGGCGCCGATGCAGTTCTCCGCGCCGAGCGCCTTGACGACCTCAGCGCCGGTTAAGCCCGCGGCGCCGATGACCAGAATCTTGCTCATTGTCGCGCTCCGTTCGGGCGGGCGCCGATCGCCCGCGAAACTGCCAGCCTAAGCCCGAACGTCGAGGCGCGGCAATCGGCGGCAGGATTCACCAACAAGGACACGAAGGATCGAAGACCTGGTGTCTCTTCGTGAACTTCGTGGCGAAAAACTCTGCCCCGTCACGCCGCCTCGACCAGCGGCGCGGGCGCGCGCATGAGGCAGTCGAAAGCGGAGAGCGCAGACTTTGCGCCGTCGCCCATGGCAATCACGATCTGTTTGAACGGCACGGTCGTCGCGTCGCCCGCCGCGAACACCCCGTAAGCCGACGTCTCGCCGCGCCGGTCATGCGGTCCTTGCAGGCGAGCCCGATTACCTTCGTCCCGTCCCCAAACACCTCGGTCGTCTGCGCCGACACGTTTGTGAGCGAGCGGAGCTTCGCCTGCAGCACGTCGTCGGCGCGCAGCTTCGGATCGAACTCGATCAGCGTTACCTGCGACGCGAGACCCGCGAGGTCGATCACGCGGGCCGCCCAGCGCGGCCCCCGAAGGCGGCTTGGATGTAGCCCGCTACCGCCATCGTTTAAAGCGGCAAATACTGATTGCTTTGATCGATAAAAGCGATCAAAAAGCCCCTCATGAGGATCCTGCCCACACTTCGCCAACTCAAATTCCTGGTTGCGCTCGCCGATCGCCGGCATTTCGGCCAGGCGGCGGAGGCCTGCTACGTCAGCCAGTCGACCTTGAGCGCGGCCATCCAGGAGCTCGAGCAAGGCCTCGGCGTCACGCTGTTCGATCGGACCCGCCGCTCCGTCGCGCCGACTGGAATCGGCCTGGAAATAACAGAGAGGGCGCGGACGATACTCAGACAGGCGGAGGACCTGGTCGACATCGCGCTGGCGGCGCACGACCCGCTCTCCGGCCCGCTCCGGCTCGGCGTCATCCCGACTATCGCGCCCTTCCTTCTGCCACGGATGCTGCCGAAGCTGCGCGAGGCGGCGCCGGAGCTGAAGCTCTATTTGCGCGAGGAGCAGACGGCGCCGCTGCTCGCCCGGCTCGAGGCGGGCCAGCTCGACGCCGTCATCCTTGCGCTCCCCGTCCCGCTCGCCGACGCCGAGAGCGAGGACGTCGCCCTCGATCCGTTCTTCGTCGTCTGTCCGCGCAGCCACCGTCTGGCGTCGCTCGAGACCGTTCGGCCCGGGGACATGGCGACGGAAGACCTGCTGCTGCTCGAGGACGGCCATTGCATGCGCGAACATGCGCTGGCCGCCTGCGAACTGGAGGGGGCGCGCCGCAACGAAGCGCTTCAGGGAACGAGCCTGAACACGCTCGTTCAAATGGCGGCGAGCGGACTGGGCGTGACCCTCGTGCCGGAGATGGCGATCGCCTCCGGTCTCATCGCCGGCCTGGACCTGCATGTCGCGCCGCTCGCGGGCGACAGGCCTCATCGGCGCATCGCGCTCGTCTGGCGCAGGAGTTCCGGCCGCAAGGAGACGTTCCGCCGGCTAGCGGGACTTTTGCGCGACGCGGCCACGCCCTCGGCCGCAAGCCTCGCTTAAGACGCCGGTTGTCCGCCCCGGCGCGCTTGCCCCGGCGCGCTTTGACAGCGCGGAACGCTGCCCCTAGGTTGCCGCGCCGAGGCGTGGGGTTGCAAAGGGAGTCCGCCCGATGGCGTTGCGCTATTTGGACGTGGAAGCGCTGAAGGCGGCGCCGGTGGCGAAGGAGCCTTTCGAGTTCTTCGTCGTGCCCGGGTTCGTGAGGCCAGAGGTCCAAGCCGACATCAATCGGGACTATCCGAAGATCGCCGAGAGCGGCAGCTTTCCTGTGGCCCAGGTTTCCTATGGGCGCTATTTCGCCGATTTGCTCGACGAGATGGCGAGCGACGAATTCCGCGAAGCGTTCGAGGAGAAATTCGGCGTCGATCTCGCCGGCCGGCCGCACACGGTCACTGTCCGCGGACGATGCAGCCCGAAGGACGGCCGCATCCATACCGACACCAAGTCCAAGATCCTCACCCTGCTGATCTACATGAATCCGGAATGGGAGCACACCGGCGGGCGGCTGAGGCTCCTGAGGTCGGCGGACAACCTCGACGACATGATCATGGAGGTCCCGCCGGCCGCCGGAACGCTGCTCGCGTTCAAGCGGTCGGAAAATTCCTGGCACGGCCACAAGCCCTTTTCCGGAGAGCGCCGCGTCATCCAGTTCAACTGGGTGACGTCGGAAGGCGACCGCCGAATGGCCATGCTGCGCCACCACGTCTCGGCGTCGTTCAAGCGCCTGTTCGGCAAAGGATCTCCGCAGCCTGCGGCGTGAGGGTCGTTCCTCTCTCTTCCCTCAATTCTGCCCGCTGGCGCCGCCCGGATACGCGAGAGACGGGCGGAATGCGATCATTCCAAGACGACACGATCGACGGCCGGATTGCGAAAAAGGCGGCCATTCGCCGACGGCCTGGCGAACGGGTCAAATCGACCTTGCGGACCTTCATCGCCGGCAGCGAAAGAACCCGAGTTGTTTCGGAGCGGGGCTAGCGCGCCGCCTGAACGTAACGGCCCTGGTTGTCGAAACTAGGCGACGTCGCGTTTCCGGCAACATTCGCCATCTGGTCCAGTATCGGACAGATGATTCTGGCGCATTCGGCCTGATCGGTTGGGATGGCGTCAAAGATCACTTCGTCGAAGTGATACTGGTCCCGGTCAAGGCAACAGCGGGAAGATCTCTCAAGATCCTCATAGTCTCACGAACGAGAAGGTCGTCAAGGTTCAAGATGACCGGGTTCCCGGAGCTTAACTGAATCAGGCTCGAGTTCACGGATTCGATGATACCGTTCCGAAAGAGTTGGGCATAGGCGCGATGTTCGGTGGCTCGTAGGCCGGCATTGGAGGTCTCGAGAACGCCTGCAAAATTAATGCGGGTCCCGGTTGCTGTCGAAGACCCGATCGGAGCAAATGATCCAACTTTCCGTTCAAGGGAAGACCCGGAGTCGCATCGAAGGCCGAGAGTGGAACCACATGAATGATAATGTTGCCCCGGTTCATTAGCTTAACCGGGGCTTGCCCAGCGGCGATTTTGGCGATGCGGTCGAGGCGGAAGTCGCGAATGCGGTCCGCGAGCTGGGGACCGGCGTTGAAAAGCGTTCGGAGTTCACTGACGTCTGGCTCATATTTCCTGGCGGCCGAGCGTGCCCAAAAACGATTGCTGCCGTGGCGAATGACCCGGTGTGGGGGGTTGTAGCTACGAGGGACCCGAATGACGAGGACATTACCACTGCCTGGATAGGCACGACGTGAAATGCGATGTTCGCTATACGGGGCTGAAAACCGCCGCGTGCGATCTGCTCTAGGCGAAACTTCTTTCCGTCCATTTGCATGTTGAGGGGCGTTACTGCGGTTGGGATCCCATTAGTCGCGTCGATGCCGAGCACGAGATCACCGCCAGAAGTGCTAGCAAAGGACGATGCGTCGGCCAGGAATCCCGCGTAGTCGGCGTGGACATTGCCGTAAGTCGCGCGCTTGTAGTCAATTGCGCGGCGTTGGGCCGCCCCGGAAGTGATAAGGTCCTGAAGACGCCCTTCATCAATTTGATTGAGCGGAACGTGCAGCAGCGCCATAAAATCGGTCTCGGTCACAGGAAAGACTATGGTCGCGATATAGGATCAGAACGACCGCTCGCAAAGCAGTGTCGAACAGCGAAGGGCGCCCGACGATCTTCTGGATCGCCACGCCGCCCGATGGCGGCTCCCGAGGACGGCGCATGCGACGATCCAGCGCGGGTGCGAACTTGAGCGAGTTCGGGAGTTGCGCTCCGAATATCTGAACCTCTTAACTTATCGCTCAATTAGCGTTGGCTATGTATGGCCTAAATCTGTTAGAATGGGTGGCGTTCTGATGGAGGTTTTGATGGAGCACGGGGCCTTTCGGGCGTGGGTTGCGGTGGTTGACGACCTGACGGCCGATCAGCGCATTGAGCTTGAGGAGGTGCTGGCGGGGCGAACGCCGCGCGCGGCGGTAACGGCGGCAATCGAGGGGAGCCTGGGCGATGAGCGCCGGTGCCCGCATTGCGGTAACGGCGCGTCGGTCGGTTGCGGCGCAGCGAACGGCGTGCGGCGGTTCCGTTGCAAGAAGTGCGGC
>NZ_JBKQOT010000890.1:0-4494 GCF_052145395.1 Roseiarcus sp. | reverse complement strand
CGCTGGAGAGCTCGAATTCGACCTGGCCCAAGCGCAGGCGGGCAATCCGTTCGTGCTCCTCGGCCGCGTCGTCGTGGAGCGCGCATATTTCGTCAAGCGTCATGTCGGTGATTCACCCTGCTCCGCGCAGCCTGAGCAGAATCGTGGCTCCGGGCCGCGCTGTTTGACCTAATTGATTGCCCAAGTGCAAGGCCTGGCCCCCGGCCCGCATGCTTGCGGGCGAGCAGCCGGTAGCCGTCGTGTTTGACTTCGTGCACCCACTCAGGGCTCGAACGCATCAGCTCGACCCGACGCGTAACTTTCGTCCCAAGCAATTGAACGTCGCGAATCGACGTATTACGGTCCTAACAGACCATAGCCTTGGACGCCTCAATTGGGCGGAAAGCGACCCTACATGGGTCGCCTCGGCGAGGACCGGAGTCCGGGCGAAATTCGTCGGTCCTTTCCGAGCGCGAAATGGGCTTCACCGCCCGAAGCCGACGCCCGATCTTCCGCGAACGGGTTTCATTCTTCCGGCAACCCCGCCTTGCGGAGACCGTCAATAATGGCCGGCGTAACCGTGAACTCTTTCATCAATTTGACGGTGATCGCGGGATTAAGGCGGCGCGCTTCGGCCAAGGCGGCTTGCGCCTCGTCCATCTTGCCGGAGAGGGCGTATGCCGCCGCCAGGTCCGTGTAGACGAAGAACCCTCGCTGGCCCAAGTCGATCGCCTTACGAAATTCAGCGATCGCCGCGTCGAAATGGCCAAGACCAATCTCGGAGTCGCCTAAGAAATCGCGAAAGAGAGCGCCGCTTGGGTCGCGCGGGCTCAAGCGAAGCGCTCTTTCAATATCCGATTTCGCCTCCTCGAATCGGCCCAAAAACTTTTCCGCGTGGACGCGGGGGATATAGAGCAGGACGTAGTTCGGATTGACGGCCAGCCCGGCCTCGGCTGCGCCGAGAGCCTCGCCGGAGCGTCCCGAAAGGTTGAGATACTGCGCCTTTACAAAGTATGCCCGGACATTGCTGGGATCGAGCCCGATGGCCCGATTGGTTTCCTCCAGCACCTTGACTTCGTAGTTCGTTCCTGGGTCGCCCCATTTATAAATGTAGTCGAGAAGATAGGTCATCGCGTTTCCGGCCAAGGCGTCGGCGTCGTTGGAGTCGATCGCAAGCGCGCGCTCGAACAAGGGACGCGCCTGGTCGTTCGTGTCGCGACGTTCTTTCTGGGGTTGCTGCATGCCGCGCAAAATTAGTTCCCAGCCGCGCATTGTCAGGTCGATTGCGTCCGGATTGTTGGAGCGCGCGCCCTTCTCGGCTTCGACCTCGGTCAAGACGAAGTTCAGGCTGTCGGCCAATCGCGTGACGACTTCGTCCTGCAGCTTGAAGAGGTCGGCCACGTTCTCTTCAAACCGGTCGGCCCAAAGATGCGCGCCGGATTCGGCGTCGATCAGCTGCGCGTTGACGCGCACATGGGCTCCGTTGCGCTGAACCGAGCCTTCGAGCACATAGCGGACGCCGAGCTCTTTGCCGATCCCCTTCGCGTCGATGTTTCTGCCCCTGTAGGTGAAGGCAGTGTTGCGGGCGATGACGAAGCTGCCCTTGATGCGCGAAAGTTCGGTCGTGAGGTTCTCGGTGACGCCGTCGGCAAAATAGTCCTGCGCGGGATCGCCGGAAAGGTTGGTGAACGGCAGCACGACCATCGAGAGATGGGCGGGCTGCGCTGGCTTCATGCTTCGGCCAGCGAGGAGTAACCAGCCGCCGGCGGCCGTCAGGAGCAGAAGTGCGACGACGGCGGCGGCGAGCGGGGCGTCAGTCAGACGCGCCCTAGGCGCTGGCGCCTTTGTTCGATCGGGTGGCGAGGGCGATAGTTTCGCCTCCGCAGGCTGACCAACTTCCAGCAAATAGACGCGCACCGGCTCGGCTATGTTCTTGAGCTGCGTCGGACCGAGATCGCTGACCTTGATATCGAGCCGCTGTTTTACCTGCCGATAGGCGTCTTCTGAGAGACAAACCGAACCGGGCTTCGCGACGCCCTCCAATCGCGCGGCGATATTGACGCCGTCGCCCATCAGGTCGCCGTCGCTCTCCTCGACGACGTCGCCCAGATGGACGCCAATGCGAAACTCAATGCGGCGTTCGGCCGGCAGACCGGCGTTGCGCTCGATCATGCCGCGTTGCACTTCAATGGCGCAGCGCACCGCGTCCACCACACTGCGGAACTCCACAATGGCCCCATCGCCAGTACGCTTAACGACGCGGCCGCGGTGTACGGCGATTATGGGGTCTATTAGATCGCTGCGCAGCGTCCTAAGCCGCGCCAGGGCAAGCTCTTCATCTGCCCCGGTGAGCCGGCTGTAACCGACCACGTCTGAGACGAGGATCGCCGCTATTTTCCGGGTCTCGCTCATCGCGCTCCCTGGCTGACGGCACGCTAGCACAAAACGCGGGGGTCCTGCTTAATGCAAATTTAGGAACGACCGCTTTTGGGGGCCTTCCTTCCGGGAATGTGCGCCATGTGTCGAATTTAGCCGTTCGCCATGCCCTCCGCGAAAGCCCGTTTCTTGCGCAGAGCGGTCTTCCACTGCTGCGTTCTCGGCGCAGGATGACCTGACGGTGTGGTCGATCTGGCCAGACATCGAGACGGGGATGATCGGCGCAGCAGCGCCAACGCCGCGGTCGGCGTGTCGACGGAAGTGTCGCGCACGAAGCCGAATAATCCCTCGTCGTCGCCGTTGTGCAGGCCGTCGAGGATGACCTGCTTCAGCTCCTCCGTGAACTTGTTCCGCACGCCCTTGGGTCGGCCAGGGCCGGGGCGCGGGTTCTCCTTGGTGAAGGACGTCGCGTTCCGTTTTGACCCTTGCCGCTTTTTTTGCCGTTTCGGGTACGCCGCGGGGCATAAGAGCCTCAGTGCCCCGGGCCCCGAAAATCGAGGGGCTTCCGGGCAGCCTCGTCTATCTCCTCGGGCGTGAGCAGGACAACCGTCTTCGTGGCGACGGCACCGGTCCGATGCCCGCGAGCACGGCCGCGGCGACCGTCACGTTGTCCGGCAGATCGACTGGATGCTTGTATTCATAGTATTATGAGAGAGAAACGCACTATCTGGCGGAGAACGGTGAGATTAAACGGTGCGCCAATGCGACGCGCTTCATTGGAATTTACGCATTTCGTCCAAATATACCTGTATCTGAAAGGGCTGATCGATGAAGATCGTCGAGCAGAAATTGGATATTTTTATAAAAGCGGCGCAACCGATGAAACCATACTAAAAGGCGTTAGAGGGCCGAACTTAGGCGAGTGCCCGTAGCTTGGGGCGTACCGGCGCGAAGCCGCGTTGTCGGGCTGTCGTGCGAGCGCACGGAGCCGCTATTCGACGCGGCCGTTGTTAGCGAGAGCGCGGGTCGCCGGCTGGAGCGCCTCCAATGTCGCGCCTCCCGGCTATACGTGCCCGCCTTTCGCCCTCGCCGAGGCGTCAACCAGCCGCACGACGTCGTCTCTGGCTCCTCCGAGGGCCTCGGCCGCCGTCGCGATTGCGAGAGTCAGCTCGCGGTTGAGGCTGAAGGCCGGCGGTCCCACGATGCAGCGCCAGGAAGCAGCGTCCTGGGCACTCGCGCGAGCTTTGGTGTCCGCGTAGTCGATCATCGCGCAATAGCAAATCACGTTGTGGTCGCAGACGATGTCAAACCGCACCTCCGCCTGGGCGGCTGATGGAAGGATGATCTCGGCGCTGGCCAGCGTCGAATATTGAAACGCGGGCGGCGCGTCGAGCGGCACGTAGGGCACGACGTCGAGGATGTAGTTGAGGAGCCGGCACGTCGTCACCGTGGCTGCGTAGGCCGTCGTCCAGGCGAGGTCGCCGGTGCGCGGAGAGGCGAACAGGCAGGCGCTCGCGTTTGCGCCCACGAGCTTTGCGACGTCGAAGCTGAGATAGGTGGCGACCGCGGATCCGAGGCTATGCCCGCAGATGGTCACGGTCGCCGCCCCCACCGCGCTCGCGATTCCATCGGCGGCCTTGACGCCGATCTGCGCACCGTCGAGGCCGACCAGTGTCATGGTATCGTAGACGCTCCAGAAGCCCTCCTCGACTTTCGCCCCGGGCGACGACGGGGCATCGCGCAGAAAGAAATCGGCGTCGATCACCCACTCGGCGAAGCCGTTCGTCCCGCGAACCGCGGCGGCGTAGCGTGTCGGGTCAGCGTGATTGCGTGCGAGATATCCATAGAAGACCAGCTCGCCGAGCTGCACCGTGTTTGCGGCACCGACCGGTAAGTTCGACGCGTCGGGCAGGATCGAATCGCGCGCGATGAGATGGCCGACGATGGGCGTTGGTGCACAACCTGAGATCGGGGGGCAGCGGTGGCCCTCCCGGAGGTTTCAGGCAAGCCTTTGAGAGACGGGCATGCCGAGAGCGGTCATGCGGTTGAGCACCTTGCAGCCGACCCTGGCCTCGACCTTTTGTGCGGGCAGAGTCCGGGCGCGGAGCGTTCGGCCGATGATGGTCTTGTAGCGCAGCA
>NZ_JBKQOT010000889.1:0-12195 GCF_052145395.1 Roseiarcus sp. | reverse complement strand
CGGACCAGCATCAGGGCCAGCGGGACATTCGTTTCCCGCGCCAACAGGCCGAAGACATGACCGCACCCGAAGCGTTCGCAAAGCCTCAACCAAACCCTTGACGACGGGGCGCCGTCCAGACATGCCGAATCCAGTTGATCGCCTTGGTGGTCAGGTCGTCGGTCAGGTGATAGCCCTGTTCGGCGGATTTTTCCGGCTCGATCGGCGTGGTGCCTTCGTAGAGCGCGGGGTAGTACTGGTTTGTTTCGCCGCCAATGAAACCATAAAAATATTCGAACCCGCCGCCTCCGCTAGGCCAGGCGTCGAACGGACCCATCGGGCTTGTCTGCCAGACCGGCACTTCGTGGCACTTACCGAACTGCGCGGTCGAATAGCCATTGAGCTTGAGGGTGCGCGCGAGCGGGGCGCAGGTGTTGGGCAGAATCGAGTTGTAGCCCGGCGCCGAGGTCGCAATCTCCGTGATGCCGCCCATGCCCACTGAATGATGGTTGCGGCCCGTCAGCATCGCCTGACGGGTCGGCGAGCAGAGCGCCGTCGTGTGGAACCGGGTGAACCGGAGGCCGTTGGCGCCAAGCTTTTCGAAATTCGGGGTATGGCACGGACCGCCGAAGGCGCTAGAGGCGCCGTAACCGACGTCGTCGATAAGCACGATAAGGACATTCGGCGCGCCCGAAGGTGGGCGCAATTGTCGGATTGGCGGATATTTCGTATCGGGGTCTTTCGCGTCGTAGGTCGTAAGGCCTACGTGCGGTTGATCCGGGATCGGAAGAACCGTCCGCTGCACCTTGTCCTGCTCGGTCATCGGATCGCCCCCCAATTGTATGTACCCCCGATATCCCGCGCGGAGAGCAGGATCGGATGTTGCTCGGAGCACGCTACACAACAATTGGTGCGCGCGCCACTCAGCTTCAAATGCGGAATCCTCAAACTTGGAAACTCAGCGCGGCTTCCCGTCGTCGCAGTATGGCTGGTCGCCCTAAGTCGACTCCGGCCGTCTGTTGCGGACAAGCGGCGGCATCGGCAAGGGCTGCGACCCGAAGCTCGAGGCCAACGATGTCCTCGTCGCCGAAGCATCGACGCGACGGTCCCGCTCGCCGTCTCGGCCGACGAGACGCTCGATGTCGGGATCGATACCGGAATGCCGGCGGCCGACACGTACGAAGGCGCGTTCCCGTTCACCGGCAAAATTGGGGCGGTCACGTTCAATCTGAAATGGATCGCCAAGCGCCGGTCAGCTCAGTCGCGAGCCCTTGGGATACCGCCCCGGCGCCGTCGTCGCGGCCCTATTCCGCCGCCGCCGGGACCTCGAACGACGGCGCGGCGCGTTTGCCGGCCTGGGCCTGGATCGCCGTCAGCGCGATGGTGTAGACGATGTCGTCGACCAGGGCGCCGCGCGACAGATCGTTGACGGGCTTGCGCAGCCCCTGCAGCATCGGGCCAAGCGAGACGACGTTCGCGGAGCGCTGCACGGCCTTGTAGGTCGTGTTCCCGGTGTTGAGATCGGGGAACACGAACACGCTCGCATGGCCCGCCAGCGGGCTCCCGGGCGCCTTCTGCCGGCCGACGCTTTCGACGGTGGCGGCGTCGTACTGGATCGGTCCGTCCACGATGAGATCGGGACGGCGCGCCTTGACCAGCGCCGTGGCCCTGCGGACCTTGTCCACGTCTTCGCCAGACCCGGAAGCCCCCGTCGAATAGGAGATCATGGCGACGCGCGGCTCGACGCCGAAAGCCCTCGCCGATTCTGCGGATTGGATCGCGACTTCGGCGAGTTCCGCTGCGCTCGGATCCGGATTGATCGCGCAATCGCCGTAGACGAGCACCTGGTCCGGCATCAGCATGAAGAAGACGCTCGAGACGATGCTGCTGCCGGGCGCCGTCTTGATCAGTTGTAGCGCCGGGCGAACGGTGCTCGCCGTCGTATGGACAGCGCCCGAAACGAGACCGTCCACGTCGCCGACCGCCAGCATCATCGTTCCGAGCGTGACCCTGTCCTCGAGGCCCATCTCGGCCTGCAGCGGCGTCAGGCCCTTGTTCTTGCGGATCTCGACCATGGGCGACACGTACGCGTGCCGGATCGTCTCCGGATCGATGATTTCGACGTCCGGCGGAAGCTCGACGCCGTAAGCGGTTGCGACCGCTTGGATATTCTCGGGCGATCCGAGCAGCACGCAGCGCGCGACGCCTTTTTCGGCGCAGATCGCCGCCGCCCTCACGGTGCGCGGCTCGTCGCCTTCCGGCAGAACGATGCGCTGGGGAACGGCGCGCGCCGTCGCGACGAGGTAGTGCCGGAAGACCGGCGGCGGCATGAGCGTGTCGGTCGGCAGGTCGATCCGTCTGGCGAGAGGGGCCACGTCGATCCTGTCGGCCATGAAGGCGATCACGCGCTCCATCCGCTCCAAATCGTCTTCGCTGATATGCTTTGACAGACCCGACAGCCGCCTCGCCGTTGTGTAGGTGTCGTCGCTGGTCAGAAGGATCGGCAGACGGTTCAGCGGCGGCTTGGAGAGGATCGCGCTCACGTCCGTCATGGGCCGTCCGCCCAGAGTCAATACGAATCCGGCAAGCGGCATGCCGCGCTGGGCGATGAGCGCGGTCGCGAGGATAGTGTCGGATCGATCGAACGACGTGACCACCAGGGTTCCCGGACGGAGATGGCCGAGCAGCTTGCCGCAGGAGCTGGCCCCGATGACCAGCTTTTCCACCCGGGCGGTCTCGATGTCTCCCCGATTGAGGATCTCGAAGCCGAGCTGCCTCGCGACGTCGATCACGCGCGGCGCCGAAAGACCGGGGACGTTCGGAATCGCAGCCAAAATCGGCACGGGGCCTGTTTCCGCGTCGGTCTTTGAGCGTCCGATCTCGGCGAGGTCTTTCGCCGCTTCGGGGTCGCAGTAGTTGATCAGCACGCCGGCGACGGGCCGACGGCCGTCGTCGCTATATTGCTCGATTGCCGATGCGATCATCGCGACCAGGGTCTTGGCGGCACGCCCCTGACCGGCGAGCACCGGGATGACGTCTGCGGCGAGAGACGTGATCATCCCGATATTCAGGCGTGTGGCGATCTGCATGTCGGCGTCGGGATTGAGTCCCTCCACGACGAGCAGATCGGTGTTTTCGCCCGCAGCCTCGACCCGCGCGACGACTTCCTCCATCAGGTTCGAGAGTTGCCCCGTCCGCACCATTTCCGCCGCCTGGTCGAACGGAATCGGGTCGGGCGTGTCCTCGTGGCAAAGCTTGCGCGCGAAGGACGCCGAAAGGTCCTGCTCACCCACGACGCGCTCAGGCTGCGAAATCGGTTTGACGAAGCCAACGCGACCGCCCGCGAGTTGCAGCGCGCGGACGAGGCCCAGCGCCAGCGACGTCAACCCGACCTCGGCCGACACCGGCACAAGGTAGAAGATGCGGCGGTGCGAACTGGCGTTCATGACTGTGATTCCTTTCCCCCGACGACATCGCCGAAGGCCCGCGATCTCGTCGCTAATGCCCGTCCGATGCGCTCGACGCCCGTTGAGGCGGGCCCGCCTCGTCCAGTCGCCTGGGTATCGCCGCCAGGCGCGGTCGCTCGTCGATTCTTGTCGCTTGGCTGGCGTCCCGAAGGCCGAGACATTTCGCGCAATCCCAATAGGACGGGGGCGCCGCCGTCGGCCGGCAAAACGGAGATTCTCGGCGACGACGAACCGCAGGTGATGACGAAGGCAAAATCGTCAGGCATGGCCGGGACTGTTCTGATTCGATTATACTTCTAACAAGGAGACTTCAAAAGACTGTTCGATGACGGTAGCGCGAACCGGCTCGCCGCACCTCTCGCCTCGGCTGACCTAGCGCGCCTGCCTTACGTCACGCTGGACGCGGCGCGGTCCCGAGCGGAGCCGGCAACTCCCTGTCTCTTCGACGCTTGCCCCTCGCGCGACGGCATGCCAGCGTAGCGCATGAGCACAGCTTGCGCCGGACGTTCGGTCCAGGTCGCAGGACGTTCACCGGGAGGGAAGCCTATGCTCGATGTGACGCCAGAAGGTCGTGTCAGCCATGTCCTGACGAATCTCGGAGACGCGCTCGCCGGCAATGACCTCGATCGGGCCGTTCGACTGTTTCAGGACGACAGCTACTGGCGCGACCTCGTCGCGTTCACGTGGAACATCAAGACGATGGAGGGCAAGGACGCTGTCCGCGCGATGCTCGAATCGCAGCTTGCGGCGGTGAAGCCGTCGGGCTGGAAGGTTGACGAGGCTGCGGGCGTGACGGACGAGGGCGGGGTCACGACCGGCTGGTTCACTTTCGAAACCGACGTCTTCCGCGGCTATGGCCTCGTGCGCCTCAGGGACGGGAAGATCTGGACGCTTCTGACGACCGCCGTCGAACTGAAAGGCCACGAAGAGCCGCTCGGTTTCAACCGGCCCCTCGGCGCCAAGCATGGCGCGGCCAAGCATCGGCCGAGCTGGAAGGAGGACCGCGAAGAGGAGGCCCGCACGCTCGGCGTCACGAGACAGCCCTATGTCGTCATCGTCGGAGGCGGCCAGGGCGGCATCGGGCTCGGCGCGCGGCTCAAAATGCTCGGCGTCCCGACCATCATCGTCGAGAAGCACGCACGGCCCGGCGACAGCTGGCGCAACCGTTACAAGTCGCTCTGCCTGCATGACCCGGTCTGGTACGACCACATGCCCTACCTGCCGTTCCCGCCGAACTGGCCGGTGTTCTCGCCGAAGGACAAGATCGGCGACTGGCTCGAGATGTATGTCAAGGTGATGGAGCTCAACTACTGGGGCTCAACGGTCTGCAGACATGCGACCTACGACGACAAGACCAAGGAATGGACCCTCGTCGTCGAGCGGGACGGCAAGGCGATCACGCTCAGGCCGAAGCAGCTCGTGCTCGCGACCGGCATGTCGGGCAAGCCGAACCTTCCCAAGTTTCCCGGCATGGAGCGCTTTAGGGGCGATCAGCACCACTCCTCGAAACATCCCGGCCCGGACGCGTACGCCGGGAAGAAGGCGGTCATCATCGGCTCCAACAATTCCGCCCACGACATCGCCGCGGCGCTCTGGGAGAACGACGCCGACGTCACCATGGTGCAGCGCTCGTCCACGCACATCGTCCGCTCCAGCACCCTGATGGATATCGGCCTCGGCGCGCTCTATTCCGAGCAGGCGGTGAAGAACGGCATCGATCACCATCGCGCCGATCTCATCTTCGCCTCGGTCCCCTATCGCATTTTGCACGAGTTCCAGACCCCGCTCTACCAGCAGATGAAGGAGCGCGACGCGGACTTTTACGAGGGGCTGGAAAAGGCGGGCTTCTGGCACGACTGGGGCCCCGACGGATCGGGCCTGTTCATGAAATACCTGCGGCGCGGATCGGGCTACTACATCGATGTCGGCGCGAGCCAATTGGTCATCGACGGAAAGATCAAGCTGAAGCGCGGGCAGGTGACGGAGATCACTGAGACGGGCGTCAGGCTCGATGACGGAACGGAGCTTCCGGCCGATCTCATCGTCTACGCGACGGGCTACGGATCCATGAACGGCTGGGCCGCGGATCTGATCAGCCAGGAAGTCGCCGACAAAGTCGGCAAGGTATGGGGCCTCGGCTCGGACACGCCCAAGGACCCGGGCCCCTGGGAGGGCGAACAGCGCAACATGTGGAAGCCGACGCAGCAGGAAGCGCTCTGGTTCCACGGCGGCAACCTGCATCAGTCGCGGCACTATTCCCAGTTCCTGGGGCTGCAGCTCAAGGCGCGGATGGAGGGAATCCCCACGCCCGTCTTCGGACTGCAGGAGGTCCACCACAAGGGTTAGGGGTCAAAGCCAACGTCTGGCGCCCGTCTGGCAGGAGTGCGCAAGAAGGTCATGGTGGGCTATGCGAACGCGTATTATCCGCGGACGCTGGCGGTACCGATTCCCGCAGCCTCCTGCCCCGACGGAAGTGGGTCTCGAGCTTCACGACGCTCGGGCAGAGGCGCACGTCGTCGACGCGGCCGCCCGCGTTCGGAAAGCCATCGGGCAAGTCCTCCCTGTCCAGCGAGCCTGTGACGCCCCTCACATCCCCCCGCGGTATTTCCCTGTAGATCACTGGGTTGAGGGTCGTGGAAGGGATGCCGGTCTGGGCCAGCCGGTTGGCGGGGAACCTCATGAGGAGTGCGATTTCGCTTCTGATCCTCTTGCCGGCGCTCGCGACGCCTGCCTTCGCGATCGACGTCCCTGCCGAGGCGGTTCGAAAGAGCGAGGCTCTCATTCTGGCCCGAGGCGGCGGCATGGGCGACTCGGGAGGCACGGGCGGCTCGATACAAGGAGTCGGCGGAGGCGGCATGAATTGCGCCGGGTGCAGCGGCGGCCAGGGCGGCATGAACGGAGGGAACGGAGGCGGGGCGACCGGCGGCATGGCTGGGGGATCAGGCGCAGGCGGCGGGATGGGCGGCGCGGCGCAGCGCGCAGGCCCAAGCGGAGGGAGCTTGGGCGGCCTGTTCGGGTTTACCAATCCCGCCAACGCCGCAGAATCGACCGGGCAAGACAAAGACAAGCTCGAGCGAAAGCGTAAGTTGCGCGCCTCGCATCACGCGAAATCGCGAGGTCAGTAAGTCCGGGCTCTTTGCTCCTCGTCGCGCGCGAAGCGGGCAATGAGGAGGGCGTCGGCTCACGATCCGGTGGGGGCGAGTCTGGACGGGCGGCAAGAGGCGATGGGCCCGGCCTGCTGGATGAGTCCAGGCGGCGGCACACCGGCGCACTCCCTCCGCAAACTGCGCGTCGATCAGTTCGGTTTGCCGCGGCCGGCGGCCCGGCGACCGCGGCCAGCCTGCGGCGTTCCGAAGACGAACGGCCCAGCCTGGGAACGCTTGAGAGGGAAGCCACTGAAGCGTAGTTTCATGTGCAAAAGCGTATCGAACGGTGCTTGGGATATGCTTCGGGACTTTGCCGCATGAGAAGAACACACGATGGTTGGCATCTTTATTAGTTCTCGGCGCGGGGAGGCGGAGGGACAAGCAAGAGCCCTGAGTGCCGAGCTTCAGACTTTCTATGGCAGGGGGTCTGTTTTTATTGATGTCGACAGCATTGGTCCCGGACGAGACTTCCGTATAGCGCTCTTGGAGAGCATCGAGTCGTGTGACGCATTTCTGGCGCTTATCGGCCCCGGTTGGCTCGACGCCAAGGATGCCGAGGGACGCCGCAGGTTAGACGATCCAAAGGATTTCGTGCGCGAGGAGATCGCGGTCGCTCTGACGCGAGACATTCCGGTAGTGCCGATACTCTTGCAGAACGTTTCTATGCCGCGGGCGGAGAACCTGCCGGACGATCTGAAGGAGCTCGCCTTTCGTAACGCGTTCGAACTCAGACACAGCCGATGGCATGCCGACGTCCGGGATCTCGTCGAACGATTGGGATCCGTCTCGCCCGCGCTCGCCTTTCCGCAACTGAGCGCGGCAAGCGGACAGTCTGAAGAAGCGGGCCGCATCCGGCGACCGCGATGGCTGAACCGTCGCACCGCAGTTGGAGCGGCAGCGGCTGGAGCTATCGCCGTCGGCTCGGCCGTGGTCGCGCCCCCAATCCTCCGATGGGCGTCAAAGGCGTCGAAACCGAGCTTGCGCGCAATCTCCTTCGACTTCGCTACGGTCGACGAGAAGGGCGCCCATCTCGCCATGCAGAAGGGGACCGCATCGGTCTTCACTGAGCCGCTTTCTTCGGACGTCGGCGTGATGATGGTGTCCATTCCGGAGGGAAGTTTCGTCATGGGTTCGCCCCAATCCGAACCGGAGCGGCGCGCAAACGAAGGCCCTCAGCGCCATGTGAGGCTCAGGACGTTCTTCATCGGCTCTTCGCTGGTCACGCAAAGGCAGTGGGCCGCGGTTGTCGCCAACCCAAAGGCTTCGAGTCTCCGCACACTCGACCCCGATCCGTCCTTCTTCAAGGGCGCGGATCTGCCGGTGGAAACCATAAGCTGGAATGAAGCCGCCGAATTCTGCCGCCGCGTTGGCGAGCTCACAGGCCGCGACTACCGCCTTCCGACCGAGGCGGAGTGGGAATACGCATGCCGGGCAGGTTCGACCGGGCCGTTCAGCTTCGGTCCAACGATCACTCCGCAACTGGCAAACTACTGCGGAGTTGGCGGCGCCGTCTGCGGAGACAGCAACGGCGGCAGCATCGCCTCGGATGAGTATGACGGCGCAACGTACCATTCCGGCGCTTATGGACAGGGTCCCGTTGGCATTTTCCGGGGTACGACCACTGTGGCGGGGACGTTTCCGCCGAACCGGTTCGGCCTTTACGACATGCATGGCGACGTTTGGGAATATTGCCAGGATGTGGCGACTCCCAACTATTCGCAGGCCCTTTCGGACGGTTCGGCCTACGTATCCGGAGACGGCGACAGGATCCTTCGCGGGGGCTCCTGGTCGCACAATCCGGCGATCTGCCGCGCCGCGTATCGCGACCAGATCGCGCCGGACAATCGGGGTTGGCAGGGCCGGATAGGCCTTCGGTTGGCGTGCTCGGCGTGAGGGGCAAGCGCTGGAACACCGCGCAACCAGTCATCCGGGACCGTGCGGGTCGGCAGGCGCGTGGCCGGCGCCGGCAATCTCACGTCAGGGCGAGGATTGCGCCTCGCTGGCGATTCCGTAGGTCCGGTTCCTTGCCCACTCGCGACATTCGCGCCCGCGACCCGCAATGTCGGCTCAACGTCGACACCGGTCCTTCGGCGTGGGAACCAAACGTCAGGTTAACCAGTGGGCGCGCCACGAAGGCAGAGGGGCGAGACGATGCGAGCGACGGAGCGTTGAAGCGCCGCGGGACGCCGCCCGTCCTATTCCCGCTTGTCCTCCGGCAGGTCGTCGTCGCTGATCGCCCGCCCGCCGGCGCCGTCGAGGTCGTCGAACTGGCCGCTCTTCAGAGCCCAGAGGAACGCCGCGAGGCCGAAAAGGCCCAGCGCCAGCGCAATCGGCACGAGATAGACGAGGACGTTCATGCGCGCGGCCTATTCGGGTCGCGGGCTCTCAGCGCGTTGAGCGTCACCACGACCGACGAGCCGGACATCGCGAGCGCGGCGATCAGCGGCGTCACGAAGCCGAGCACGGCGAGCGGAACGGCGATCGCATTATAGATCGCCGAAATCCAGAGGTTCTGCACCATCAGCCGGCGCGCCTTCGTCGATATCCGCATCGCGTCCGCGACCGGCGCGAGGCAATCGCCTAAGAAAAGCGCGTCGGCCTGCGCCTGGGCGACGTGGGCGGCGGAGATCGGCGAGATCGAGACATAGGCGGCCGCGAGCGCCGGCGCGTCGTTGAGGCCGTCGCCGATCATCAGGGGCCGGCGGCCGGCCTCCTTGAGGGCCTTGAGCCGGGCGATCTTGTCCGCGGGCTTCAGGCCGGCCGCATAACGTGTCACGCCGAGTTCGCGGGCCGCCAGCGCCACCGCCGGCTCGCGATCTCCCGAAAGGATCTCCACCTGCCGCTCGCGCGCCAGCTCCGCGACGACCGCCGCCGCGTCCGCGCGGAGCGCCTGCCGGATGGCGAAAACGACGGCGCGCCCGGGAAGGGCGAGAGCGATCAGCGAAGCGTCGGGCCAGCGTTCCGCGACCGGCGCCGCCTCGCGCTCCGCGGCTACCCATGCGACCGAGCCGAGCCGCACCGGCGAGCCCTTAAACTCACCGCTGACGCCCTCGCCCGGGAACTCTTCGGCCGTGAGCGGCGACTGCGCCCCGGCCGCCTCGACGATCGCCTTGGCGAGCGGATGCCGGCTCGCCAGCGCCAGCCGGCCGGCGAGCGCGAGATCCGCGGGCGCGACGTCGGCGACGTTGGCGAGAACCGGGCGGGGCAGCGTCAGCGTGCCCGTCTTGTCGAACACGACCGAATCGGAGTCGGCGAGGCGCTCCAGCGCTTCGCCGGAATGGAGGATGAGCCCCCGCCGGAACAGCGCGCCGGCCGCCACGACCTGCACCGCGGGGACGGCGAGGCCGAGGGCGCAGGGGCAAGTGATAATGAGCACCGTGATGGCGATCGTCAGCGCAGGCTGCCAGCCGGCGCCGAGCGCGAGCCAGGCGAAAAAGGTCAAGAGCGCGGTCACATGCACGACCGGAACGTAGAGCCGCGCGGCGCGATCGGCGAGGCGCACATAGGACGAGCGCTGCTCGACCGCATTGACCAAAAGACCGTTGACCTCGTCCAGGAAAGTGCCCGTCCCGGCGTTCTGCACGCGAATGCAGAGCGCCCCGGTCAGATTGAGCGTGCCTGCGTAAACAGGAGCGCCGGGCGACACGGGCGCCGGGGCCGTCTCTCCGGTCACCAAGCTCTGATCGACCTCCGAGCGTCCGTCCTCGACCGTTCCGTCGACGGCGATGCGCTCGCCCGGGCGGGCGAGCACGAGGTCGCCGGGGCGAACGGCGGCGATCGGCGTCTCGCGCGCCTCGCCGTCGTCCGTCAGCTTCACGGCCCGGTCGGCCCGCATCGCCGACAGGTTGATCGCGTAGTCGCGCGTGCGCCGGCGCATGCGCTGATCGAGCAGGCGGCCGGCGAGCAGGAACATCAGCAGCATCACGGCGCCCTCGTAATAGGAGCCGTGCTGATGCGTCACCGTCTGCAACACCGACAAGGCGAGAGCCAGGATCACGCCGAGCGAGATCGGGACGTCCATGTTGAGCGCGCCCGCCCGGATCGACCGCGCCGCGCTTTCGAAGAACGGCATGCCGGCATAGGCCGCGCAGGGCAGCGCGACCAGCGCCGACAGCCAGTGGAACAGGTCTCGGGTCGCGGCGTTGGGGTCGTTTTCGGCGCCGGCCCACAGCGAGACCGACAGCAGCATGACGTTCATCGCACCGAAGGCGGCGACGCCGAGACAGCGCAAAAGCCGCTTCTCTTCCTGCGCCTCGACGCTGTCGGCCGCTTCGGCGGTGAAAGGAAAGGCCGGGTAGCCGAGCGCCTCGAGCCGTTCGAGGATGACCGGCGCCTCGAGCGCGCCGTCGTCCCATTCGACGGTCACCCGCTTGTTCGCCAGATTGACGCGCGCGCCGCGGACGCCCGCCTCTTTGCCGAGGCCCTTCTCGATCGCGACGATGCAGGCCCCGCAATAGACCCCGTTCACCACCAGGTCCATCGCGGCGACCCCGTCGGCCGGATGGCGCACGAAATGGGAGAGGTCCTGCGATTCCGTCAACGCAGGCGCCCTAGTCCGTAGCGGTGTCCGAGACCGTCATCTTGTTCTCGCTGCGGAACAATCGCTCCGCGCCGCGGGTCGCCTCGATGACCAGGGTCCAGCGTCCGTGGCCGATGGGGCTCGCCACCCCCTCGTAATTGTCGCCGTCGGAGACGAGCGGGACGCTGCGGTCCTGCGCGGCGTCGAACGGGTGCTGGAAGCGCGCCGTGACCGCGAGGTCTGAGATCGGCGCGCCGTTCCTGTCGTGGAACTCGACCATCACCCGCTCGCCGTCGCCCTCAGCCCGGGTCAGCACGTCGGCTTTCCAGCCTCGTTCGTCCTGGGCCCGCGCTTCGGCGATGAGTCCGTTGAACGCCTGGCTGGCGTCGTAGGAATTTTCCAGCGCTTCGCCGTGCAGCGTGTGCAGGGCGAAATAGATCAGCGCGCCATTGGCGGCGAACATCACCAAAAAGAACCCGCCAAGCCAGGCGAGAACGTGGCGTCCCGTCAGTTGTCCAGACACGAGTGTCTTTCTCCATGCGTTGGCGCCAGTATGCGCCCGCCCCCGCGCCCCGCAACCCCTCCGAATCGCTCCGCCGCCGATCACGGCCCGAAGAAATGATCGACCACGACATTGCGCTCGCCCGTCTTCGGGTCGACCGCGGTGAAGGTGATCGGCGTCGACTGAGCCTTGAGGTTCACGTCCGGCGCGGTCGTCACGTAGACCGGGACTTCGAGCGTCGAATCCGGGTCGAGGCGAACGCCGAGGCGGCCGTCGGCAACGGGCTTCGCGACCACGCTGCTGACCGAGATTCCGGGGACGCCGCTCACCTCGAGGGTGAAGTCCTGCGGATCGGCGAGCTTGTTGGAGAAGCGCAGCGTGTAGCCGTTGCGGACGCCTCCCTCGGCCGTCTCTGTGAACAGCGGCGCGCGGACGTGCAGGACGCTGAGATGCGAGTTCGAGCGCGTCGCGAGCACGTACAGCATGATGCCGCCGGTCAGCGCGATCAGCGCGGCATACATGATGGTGCGCGGCCGGACGGGGTGGAAGGCGTTGGCCTCTCCGCGCATCCGCCGTTCGCGG
>NZ_JBKQOT010000888.1:0-7043 GCF_052145395.1 Roseiarcus sp. | reverse complement strand
GAGCAAGGCGTGCGATACGCCCTCGCCGCCGCCCGGAAAGACGTACGCCGCCCGCGACGGCTCGTCGTGCAGACGGGAATAGTCGTCGCCGCTGTCGGTCGTGGCGACGATCGCTCCAGCCGGCGCGAGCAGCGGCAGCCGATCGAGCGGCGCCGGAATTTTTACGCACTGACCAGGCCCGTAGACGCGCCCCGTCCAGACGTCGCGCCAGCTTTCGGCGCCCGCCGGGAGATAGACCTCGACCTCGCGCGCGCCTTCGTTCAAGACCGGGGCGGCGAGCAGGCAAGGGCCGAACATCGCCGCGTCGGCGTCGGCGAAACAGGCCGGGTCGTTCTCGAAGCGCATGAACGTCGGCGCCAGCACCGGGACATGCGCCTCGTGCGCCAAGGCCATCGCGCTGTAGAGATAGGGCATGAGCCGCAACCGCAACCGCAGCGCTTCGCGGATCGCCGGCAGCGCCTCGGGGTGCAGCCAGGGCGAGGTCGTGACGCCGTCGTCCTTCCAGCTGTTCATGAGGAAGCGCGGATGCAGGAGCCCCGCCTGCGTCCAGCGGATCAGGAGTTCCGGGTCGGGCGGCGGCCCCGCAAAGCCGCCGACGTCATGGCCGATGTTGAACATTCCGGAGAGCGACATGCCGAGGCCGGTGCGAAAATTCCACTTCAGCGAGTCCCAGCTTGTCGTGTTGTCCCCGCTCCAGGTCTGGGCGTAGCGCTGCAAGCCGGGGCCGCCGGCGCGCGTGACGGTGAAGGGACGGAGGTTCGGCCTTGCAGCGAGCTGGGCTTCGCGCGTCGCGCGCGTCATCAACAGGGCCTGCACGGGACGTAACTGCGCGAGCGGCGTCGGCTCGCCGAAACCTGCGCAGGTCGCGTCGTCGTCCCAGAGCCCATATTCATTGTTGTCGTTCCACCCCGCGTCGACGCCGTAGTCGAGGACCTCATGGGTCAGGGCCGCCTTCCACCAGGCGACGCCGGCTGCATTGGTGAAATCGACATGCGCGCCCGCGCCGTCCCAGAACTGCGATTTCAGAGGCGCGTGGTCGTCTGCGCCGGCGATGAAGCCGCCGAGCGCCGCGACCTCGCTGTAGCGGGGATGGCCGTCGAGCAGACACGGCTTGACGTTGGCGACCACTTTCATGCCCGCGTCGGCGAGGGCGCGCATGAGCGCCTCCGGCGCCGGAAATTTTTCGCGGTTCCAGGTGAAGACGTACCGCTTCTTGCCGATCGACGTGTAGCCCGAGCCGAAGTGGAACGCGGAAATCGGGACGTCATGCGTCTTCGCGGCGTCGATCACGCCCTGGATCTGCATCTGAGCATCGGGCGCGTCGGCGAGCGCCATCGCGGTCTGGGCGAAACCGAGCGACCAGCGCGGCGGCAGCGCCGTACGGCCGGTGAGCGCGACGAACTTGGCGGTGACGTCCCTGAGGCGAGGACCGAGGATGAGGTAGAGGTCGAGATCGCCGTCCTCGGCCTCGTAAGCGCGATAGCGGCCGAAGTAGTTGTCGTGCTCGCAGCCGAGGTCGAATACGCCCTCGGCGCCGTTGTCGTAGAACAGGCCGTGCGAGACGCCGCTCGCCGCGTCGCGCACGATCAGGAACGGCCAGTTCTTGTAAAGGGGATCGCCGCGCTCGGGATCGAAGCCGAGGGAATCGCGCATTGCGCATCTGACCCGCCGCCCGGTGAGGTGGAGCGGGCCGGTCTTGTCGCCGAGGCCATAGTGACGGTCGCCGGGCGCGCGCGCCATCGCGTGCCTGAAGGCGTGAGTCTTCTGGCCGAGAAAATAGGGCTGCGTCTCGCGGTCGCGCGCGAAAATCGTTCCGTCGGGCAGCGCCCAGTCGATGCGAAAGCCGTCGAGCGTAACGAACAGTCGCAGCGCTCGCGTCGCCATCGCGACATGCGTGGGCGACGTCGTGATCTCGGTCGCGACGGCCGGCCAAGAGCTGTCGTCGAGCCGCGCTCTTCCCGCCCAGTCCGTGTCGGCCTCGCCGAACGCGGGCACGGCCCAGGTACGCTTCTGACGGACCTCGCCCCCGCGCAGCACCGTCACCCGGACGAGGTCGTCGGCCAGCGCGACAATCCGCATCGCGGCGCCGTCGCCGCAATCGAGCGTCAGCCCGCGCGAGTTTGATGAGGTGAGGCGGGCGCGCAGGATCGGTTTCATCTCGATCGGGCTCCTTCTAGGCCGCCGCGAAACGCGCAGCGTGGCGTTCGCCGCCGATCAACAGGATCAGCGCCGCCGCGCCGATGAGATCGAAGACGCCAAGCAGGCCGAAGAGCGGGCCGTAGCCCAGCGTGTCGGCGAGCGCGCCGACGAGCAGGGAAAATCCGAGCCCGCCGGTCCAGGCCGCCATTCCGGCAAAGCCGCTGACGGCGCCGACCTCGCGCGAATCGAAGAGATCGGCGCTCAGCGTGTTGACGAGCACCGAGATCGTCTGGTGGGCGAAACCGCCGAGGGAAAATAGCGCGATGGCCGTGTACGGCGACGCAGCGAGCCCGATGCTCGCCGGCCCGATCATCATCAGCGCGCCGAGGACGACGCCCCAGATGCGCGACCAGACCAGCGTGACCCCAAAGGTTTTCATCAGGAACGGCGCGACAAAGCCGCCAAAGACGCCACCGAAGTCGGCCGCGAGGAACGGCAGCCAGGCGAAGAGCGCGATCTGCTTCAGATCCATGTGCCGCTCGGTCGCCAGATAGAGGGGGATCCAGAAGCTGAACGTCTGCCACGCCGGCTCGGCGAAGAAGCGCGGAACCGCGATTGCCCAGAAACGGCGCGTCGCAAGGAGTTCCCGCACCGAGGGCTTTGGCGCGCTTCCGTCCGGGCGGGTCTGCCCCGACAGGATCTCATCGCGTTCGCCGGGCGAAAGCAGGGCGTGCTCGCTGGGGTCGCGGTAGAAGGCGTACCAGAGCGCGGCCAGGAAGAATCCGATTGCGCCGGTGACGACGAAGGCTGCGCGCCAGCCCGACGTCAGGGTGACCGCGGCGACCAGCGGCGGGGCGATCAGCGCGCCGAGCGATGTGCCGACGTTGAAGAAGCCGACCGCGATCGATTTCTCCCTGTCCGGGAACCATTCCGCGACCGCCTTCATGCCGGCGGGAATTGCGGCCGCTTCTGTAAGCCCCATCAGGCAGCGCGCGCCGGCAAGCGAAAGCCAGCCCGTGACGCCTCCCTGCAGGCAGCCGGCGACCGACCACAGCGCCGCGAACAGCGCGAAGCCGAGCCTGAGGCCGATGGCGTCGACGATCAGCCCGCAAACCGGCTGCATGATCGTGTAGCCGATCTGGAACGCGCCGACGATGTAGGAATACTGCTCGGTGCTGATGCCCATCTCGCCCTTCAGTATGGGGGCGAGCACGCCGAGCGCGTTGCGCGACAGGTAGTTGATGATGGTGCCGAGCGAGATCAGCGCGACGACCCACCATCGCAAGCCGCGAATCGTGGTCACGCTCCCTCCCCGGGTGTTCGGCGCGCCTTCAGCGGCGTCGTTTCATTCCGTGCGGAATTCCGCAATCCGGGACGATCCGGACGGAAGTCTCGGCGAGCTCAGATTGTTCCCGCCCGCGCGCCCCCTGGCAAGCCAAAAGCGGTGCAGTGATCCGCCAACACGTCGAAGGCCCATGGGCGGTTCAAAGCCGGTATTTGCGCGCAGCAGACGTCCTTCGTTCAGCGGGTCATCGCGGGTCGCGACCGCGAACTTCGCGAGTGGGCGCAAAGGCCGGATTCGCTGGCGGCGCCGAAGCTTTCCGCCTGCACAGCGCCGGCGCGTTGCGCGCGGCTGCTCCTAACGCCGCGCCGCGGGTTCGCTTGTCGTCGCAGCGGCCCCGCGCGCGTTGTGAGGCGCATTGGATGCGCGCGCCGTAAACATGAAATATCCGACCAGCATCAAGGCGACAACGCCCAGCACAAAGAAGAGTCGCGAATGCGGAATGGATGCGACTTGACGCACCGTCGCGGGCGCGGCCGTATTGACGCTTCCCGGCGGCGGCAACAGTGCTGTCAGGCGAGCGGCGACGATCTCGGGAGACAAGCCTGTCGTCGCGCCGTTCGGCAAGGACTCAATCAGCGAAGTGAGTCGCTGCTTCGCCTTGTCCCTGGGCATGCGCGCGAGACTCGCGGCTTCTTTCCAAGGATCGAGGTCGAGCCGCGCGAACGCGGACACGACGCTGAGCAGCGGGCCGTCTCGTTCATCGCCGATCGTTGCGAACAGGAACGGGTCGAACTCGCAGCCGAGAAGTGGGGTAAGCGCAGCGTGGGTCATATCATTCAGCCAGGTCTCTCGGCGCGAAGGGCCGCCGCGTTTGGTCACGCCGAGAAGCGGTCCCCTCGGCCAGGCGCCGCGCCGACGTGCGAAGATTGATTTGAAATCTGAGGCCATGAGGGCGCGGCGCCCGATGTCACGAGGACCTCAACCGATAGGCTCTCGAGAGCGTCGCTGCTTCCGCCGTAGGCGCCCGAGATCGGCGCCGTCTGCCGGATGTCGCGCGCGACAGCGACGGGAATGAGATTCGCGCCGCCGACGCTGCGGTTCGTCGGATCAAAGCTGATCCACCCGGCGCCCGAAACAAAGATTTCGCCCCAGGCGTGCGTCGATCCGGCGTCCGTCGATCCCTGCAGCATCTGATCGGGGTTGAAAAGGTAGCCTGAGACCAGCCGTGCGCCGAAGCCCAATGACCGCGCCGCCTCGACGAAGAGGACCGCGAAATCGCGGCAGGAGCCCCAACCGCGGTCGAGAGTCTCGATTGGCGATTGCGTGCCCTCGTCCTCCCGGCTCTGATAGCGGATCGCCGCCGAAACGCCGGCGCTGAGATCCTTGAGCAGCGCAAGGGTATCGGTCTGATCGCCGTAGACGAACGAACGCGCCCAATTTGCAAGACGTCCGGCCCAGTCCGGATATTGTTGCCGGGTCAGCGCGCCGAGGTCCGTCCATTCGTCGTCCGAATAGCAGAAGGGATAGATGATCGCAGAGGCTGCAATGTTGAAGATCGGCCACGCCGTCGCCTCAATGCGAAGATCCACCACGCTGTCGATGACGAGACTGTTGCTTTCGCCTTGAAACACTGCGGTGGCGACGGCGTTGCCGAAGACGTCGTGCGCCCATGTGATCTGCGCCGTCGGCGACACCGTCATCACGCAGGAGATCACTTGCACATCGCGGTTCTCGCGTGGGCAGAGCATCAGCCGGTGCGGCCATAGATCGACCGACCGCCGATACCGGTAAGCCGTCCGATGATGGACCGTGAGTGGAATCATCTGCCGGTCCTCGCGTGCGCCCGTGCTCACGTTTTCGCAGGGCCTCAGGTCGAATCCGAATGGAAAACGCGCCTGCGCCTCCTGCGGTCGCCAGGGACGACGGCGGCCTACGTCTATCACAGATAGTGCAAAACTTCAGGAATATGAGATGTGGGATCGCTTTCAACTTCGCCTGTCGTCGAAATTCGTTCATATAGAGCACCGCGGACGCCGAGCGTCCTTTTCCGCGAAACATTCGCGCCTATATGTTTATAGCTCATTGACGGAATGCGCGGGACGGCGCTTGGCCAGCCCGCAGACCACCGCCGGAAGGAGAGAAAAATGGCCAAGGAGAAACGACGTGGCAACCGGGAAATACGGAAGCCCAAGACCGTGAAATCTGCAGCCGCTGCGCCCGTGTCGCCCTTCGCCCCGAAGGCTCAATCTGCCGCGACGACCCCACCGAAACGGAAGTGAGGCGCAGCGATGACGACGCGGACCCACGAAGCGACGTTGGTTCTCCCTGCGCTGTCGGCGTCTGGCGGCGTCAAGGAGATGTATCTCCTCAACCCGGATGATCTCGCTGCGGCTCTTGAGGCCGATGGCGTTGCGGCGTGAGACGCGCCTCCACACAAGCGAACGCCGTTGTGGGCTATCTCGGTCGACTTGCGGGGGCAGGCGGCGTCAGGATCGGCGGCGAAACGATTGCTCGCGCCTCGTACGAGTTTGATGGCTTTGCGACGCCCCGCGGAGGCGTGACGGCTTCCGGCGAACTCAGGCTCGCGCCTTCCGACCTCGAAGCCGTGTTTGGCAGGCCCGGAGTCCAACTCCTGACCGACGACGGCCGCCTCCTCGATTTGAAATTCTCTGAAAGCGTTCTCCCGCCCGCGGCCGAGGCGGCCCATGTCGACGTGAGCGGCGATTTGCCGCGAACGCCAGCGGAGTGGCGCGCTGGATCGACCAGGGCGTCGGTCCGATCGGGCAAAGGCCCCGAACGCGCATCAAGCTGACGCGGGAATACGGCCACGGGCCCGGGGGAAGCCTCTAACCTCTCATCCCAACCGGATGCGAACGCGGTGGGTAGCGCCGTCGTCAACGATCCGCACGCGCACCGGTCGCTCCACGACTTCGGTCCCGTCCACTTCAGCGAAGCCTATGCCCCGACTGACTCCGGATGGATTGTCGACCGTAATTTCGTAGCGCGCGGACGGCCGGCGCACCGTCAACTCGTAGTTCGCCCAGCTCCTGGGAATGCAGGGGTCGAGATGCAAAAAAGCGCCGCGGATCGTGAGCCCAAGAATGCTTTCGACCCCGGCGCGCTGCATCCAACCGGCCGAGCCCGTGTACCACGTCCAGCCGCCTCGTCCGATATGGGGCGCGCTCGCGTAGACGTCGGCCGCGACGACATAGGGCTCTACCTTGTAGCGATGCACGTCGGAGCGGGTCCGCGCATGATTGATGGGGTTGAGCATCGAGAACAGATCGGCCGCCTTGTCGCCATCGCCGAGCGCGGCAAAGGCCATCACGGACCACAAGGCTGCGTGCGTGTACTGGCCGCCGTTCTCTCGAATCCCCGGCGGATAGCCCTTGATGTAGCCGGGGTCCGGCGCGCTCTTGTCGAATGGCGGCGCGAACAACAACGCGAGGCCCTCGTCGCGCCGAATCAGCTCCCGCTCGACTGCGCTCATCGCTTTCGCCGCCCGATCGCGCGCCGCCGCGCCAGAGAGGACCGCCCAGGATTGTGCGATGGAATCGATGCGGCACTCCTCGCTCGCCGCCGAGCCCAGCGGCTCGCCGTCGTCGAAGAAGGCGCGACG
>NZ_JBKQOT010000887.1:0-11766 GCF_052145395.1 Roseiarcus sp. | reverse complement strand
GCTGCGAATTCATGCAACTGGCCAAAAAGGACGCCGGTCGCCTGTATGGCCTCCGAAGCGCGAGAAAAGCCTCAACGCAGAATTGACTTGCGAGGCGGCCGTTGCTGTCATGAATTGTCCTGATTGTGGGTCTTCCGTCCGCTCCCAAACGCTCTGGGAGCCATGTTGGGCCCTTCTTGGCCCCGCTCCTCGTGCGGCGCGGCTCAGGCGCCCAAGCGCGCGCAACGCGATTTCGCCTCGCCCGAGGAGGCCGTCGACATGCCCGACACCGATCGCCGGACCTTGATGCAGACTGTGGCGGCCGTCCCCATCGCCATGGCGGCGGGCGGCCCGACTTTCGCCCAGACGACGGAAGCCTCCGGCGGCGCCGCGAATCGCGCCCCGGCGAAGGGGGTCACGCGCGCTCTGGCGCATTATCTCGTGACGGCGACCTATAATGACCTGCCGGCGAACGTCCGCAAGGAAGGCGTCCGGACGCTTCTGAACTGGGTCGGCGTCGCGATCGGCGGATCGCGTCATCAGACAGTGGAGATCGCTGTCACGGCGCTCTCGCCGTTCTCGGGGCCGGCGCAAGCCTCGCTCTTGGGCCGCCGCGAGCGGTTCGACATCATGAACGCCGCCTTCGTCAACGGCGTCTCGAGCCATATTTTCGATTTCGACGACACCCACCTGAAGACGATCATCCATCCGGCCGGTCCGGTGGCGTCCGCAATTCTCGCGCTGTCGGAGCTGCAGCCCGTTTCCGGCAGGGACTTTCTCAATGCGCTCGTTCTCGGGGTCGAGACGGAATGCCGGATCGGCAACGCCGTCTATCCGAACCACTACGATGTGGGCTGGCATATCACCAGCACCGCGGGCGTTTTCGGCTCGACCGCCGCCGTTGGAAAGCTCCTGAACCTCGACGAACAGCAGATGGTCTGGGCGCTCGGCCTCGCAGCGTCGCAGCCGGTGGGCTTGCGCGAGTCCTTCGGATCGATGAACAAGAGCTTCAATCCGGGACGGGCCGCGAGCAACGGCATTTTCGCGAGCCTGCTGGCGTCGAAGAACTTCACCTCCTCGGACGAGATGATAGAAGCCAAGCGGGGCTGGGCGAATACGGTCAGCACCAAGCAGGATTATCGCGAGATTCTGGACGATCTCGGGGTCCGCTACGAGGCCCTGCTCAACACGTACAAGCCGTTCGCCTGCGGGATCGTGATGCATCCTGCGATCGACGCCGCCATTCAACTGCGCAACGAAAACCAGCTTGCCGCGGATCAGCTCGAGCGCGTGGAGCTCAAGGTGAATCCGCTGGTGCTCGAACTCACCGGCAAGCCAAGTCCGCACGATGGCCTCGAAGGCAAGTTCAGCATCTATCACGCCGTTGCGGTCGCGCTTGTCGAGGGCGCCGGCGGAGAGAAGCAATTTAGCGATCGCGCGGTCAACGATCCCGCGGTCGTCGCGTTGCGCGGAAAGGTAACCCCGGTCGTCACGCCGGGGATCGATCCTGCCCAGGTCGACATGACGATCACGCTGAAGGACGGGCGGACGCTGCATCGCTTCATCGCGCATGCGATCGGCAGCGTCGAAGTTCCGATGACGGACAAACAGCTCGAAACCACGTTCGCCGACCTTGCGGACGGCATCCTTACGCCTTCCGTGATCAAGCGGGTGATCGAAGCCTGCTGGAGCATCGAGAGTCTCCCAAGCGCCGGCGAGATCGCGAAAATCTCGGTCTCGGCTTAAGTTCGTTGCGGTCGCCGATCGTTGCGGGCCGCTCCGGTCGGGACAGGTCAAAAAGACAATCCAGGACGAGGAAATGTCAATGTCGGAGGCGCTGAAGCCGACGCCGCGCGTAAAAATGGTCCAGCGGACGGCGCTCGCCATGCTGGTCGTGGGCGGCGTGATCAATTATGTCGACCGGGCGACCCTCGCGGTCGCCAATCTTCTCATCCGCCAAGATCTTGGCCTCTCCATTGCGGACATGGGCTACCTGTTATCCGCGTTTCTCTGGGCCTACGCCTTCGCGCAATTGCCGACAGGCGCCATGGTCGACAAGCTCGGGCCGCGGTTGCTGCTGGCTTGTGGCCTCAGCATTTGGTCGCTCGCCCAGGTCCTGGGCGGACTTGTCCAAAATTTTGGCCAGTTCTTCGGCGCCCGGGTCCTGTTGGGCGTCGGCGAGGCGCCGCAATTTCCGACCTGCGCGCGCGTGGTCCGGGATTGGTTCAATCCACGCGACCGCGGCCTCGCGACCGGCATCTTCAATTGTGCGTCGTCCCTCGGCACGGCGATCGCCGTGCCTCTGCTGACCTTCCTGATGCTGAGCTTCGGCTGGCGCACGATGTTCGTGATCATGGGCGCCGCAGGTCTTGTCATGGCGGCGATCTGGTATTTCGCCTACCGCAATCCGGCCGACGTCACGCTTACGGCGGAGGAGACCCTTTATCGCACCCAGGGCGATCCGCCAGGGCAGCGAACCAAGGTGACCCTGAGGGAATGGAAGCAATTGTTCCGCTTCCGGACCACCTGGGGCATGATCCTGGGTTATTTCGGCTGCATCTATCTAACCTGGATCTACACCGCCTGGCTGCCCGGCTATCTCGAGATCGAGCGGCACATGAGCGTCAAGTTCACGGGGTTCGCGGCGGCCATCCCCTTCGCCTGGGGCGTCGTCGGCGGGATCCTGGGCGGCTATATATCGGACATACTCGTGCGCCGCGGCGTATCGCCGGTGAAGAGCCGCAGGGTTCCCGCCGCAATCGCTTTGTGCGGCACCGCCGCCTGCACGGTCGCCGCAGCCTTCGTCACCAGTAACGCGCTTGCTATCGTGTTCATTTCGGCCGCGCTGTTTCTCGTCTACGTAACCAGCACCTGCGCTTGGGCGCTGAGCTCGGTCGCCGCCCCGACAAATTGCACGGCCTCGATCGGCGCCATGCAGAACTTCGGCGGCTACCTCGGCGGCGCGCTCGCGCCCACGGTCACAGGGCTGATCGTTCAGCAAACCGGCTCGTTCGTTCCCGCGCTGATCGTGGGCGCGGCGGTCGGCGTGGCTTCGGCAGCGTCATACGTCTTCGTCGTCGATCAGCCGATCACCGCCGCGGATCTGGACGCTGTCTCGCAACAAGGCGCGGCTCCCTTGCCGGCTTGCGGCGGTTAGAGCGGACTGCTGTTCCGTCGAATCGCGCTTTGGTGACGCGGTTGTTGCCCGCGTCCGCCGCAATCAGCGATCGCGTCGCCATGCGGCGCCTCGACGCAACCGCAAAATGGTCCAGTGGCCCGATTGCATGGGGGCTGGCGCGGAGCCCCCTCAAACCCTGTCAGGTCACTGCGTCAGGCGCGTCGCGAGATAAGCGTCGAAAGCCGATTTTCGCTCTGGCTCGCCAAGGCGACAGAAGTCCAAGACACCTTTGTGACCTCCCTTGAGCGGTTGGCGGCGGGACTTCCTCTCGTTGCGGCGGGCCCCGGATTCGAAAACATACATCGCCTGACTGCGACATGCCGATGCCGGCAGAGGATCATTCCCCTGCAATCGCGGAATTTTGATCGGCGCGGCGGGACCCGCGGGCGAGCGACGAGGGGTCAGGACGCGGGCTGGCCCATCGCCTTCAGGATCTGCGGCTTGACTTCGCTATCGAGCGACTCGGCGGTCATCGGGCCCACGAACTTGTAGGCGATGGTCCCGTCGCCGCGCACGATGAAAGTCTCCGGGACGCCGTAGACGCCCCAGTCGATGCCGGCGCGTCCGTCGGCATCGAGGCCGACCTTGGCGTAAGGGTCGCCGAGCGCGCCGAGGAAACGGCGGACGTTCTCGGTCGAGTCCTTCTGCGCGACGCCGTAGACGGCGACGCCCTTTTGCTTGAGCGCCTCGTCGGAGGCGAGCGCGATCAGGTTCGCGTGCTCGAACCGGCAGGGCTCGCACCAGGAGCCGAACACGTTGACCACGCTGACGTGGCCCTGGCGCAGATCGGCGTCGGCGAGGCCGCTGGCGCCATCGATCCCCGGCAGGGTGAGCGGCGGGGCGGACTGTCCGATCAGGGCCGACGGAAGCTTCGACGGGTCGCCGGCGTAGAGGCGAACGAACAGCAGCGCGGCGAGCAACCCGAATAAGGCGAGCGGCAGGAACGCCAGCCATCGGCGCGGGCGCGCCGCCCCGGGGACCGCGCTCATCGCCGGCGGTCCGCGGCGCCGCGCGCGGCTTCCAGCGCGCGGTTGGCCTCATCGAGATGGGCGCTGAGGCGACGGTAGTCGAAGACCACCGAACCGATCATCCCGGCGATGACGGCCGCAGCGACCGCATAGGCCGCGACGACGAAGCCGATGTGCGGGTCGCTCAGCATAGCGTTCAAGCGCCCTCGGTCGCGAGCGACGGCGTCGCGAACCGGTCGCCCTCGGCCGCCGCCAGCATGGTCACGCGCGCGATGCGCCGGCGCAAAATCTCGTTGCGGATCGCCATCAGATGCAAAGTGAGAAACAGGAAAGCGAAGGCGGCCGTCATGACGATCAGCGGATAGAGCAGCGACCGATCTATGGTCGGTCCTCCGAGCCGGAACAGCGAGGCCGGCTGGTGCAGGGTGTTCCACCAGTCGACCGAGAACTTGATGATCGGCAGGTTGACGCAGCCGACCAGCGTCAGGATCGCGGCGGCGCGCGCCGCCCGGCCCGGATCGTCGATCGCCCGCCACAGCGCGATCAGGCCGAGATAGAGCAGGAACAGCACCAACACGGACGTCAGGCGGGCGTCCCACACCCAATAGGTTCCCCACATCGGCTTGCCCCACAGCGAGCCGGTGGCGAGGCAGATGAAGGTGAAGCCCGCGCCGAGCGGCGCCGCCGCCTTCTGCGCGGCGTCAGCGAGCGGATGGCGCCACACCAGCGTGCCGAGCGCGGCGGCCGCCATCACGGCGTAGACGAAGGACGCCATCATCGCCGCCGGTACGTGCAGATACATGATCTTGGCGCTCTCGCCCTGCTGATAGTCCGGCGGCGCCAGGAATGAGAGCGTCAGGCCGACGGCGAACAGGGCGGCCGTCGCCGCCGCGAGCCACGGAACGGCGCGGCGCGTCAGGTCTACGAAGACCGTCGGGTTGGCCAGATTGATCATTTCGCAAGCTTTTACCGTCCCCGGCGGCGGCGGGCAAATGCGGCCGAAGCGCGCAGCGGGTCATCTCCCTTTGGCCCGATTTCTTTCGGCGCAGCCGCAGCAGGAATCGGAAATATCGATCAAAAGCGCCGGAAGAATTCGTTTCACGCAGTGGTAAGAGGCGCTAATATGTCGTCGCAAAATGTGAAGCGCCGGGGAGGGAACAATTCCGACGAATGCACGCGCCGACATCGCCTGCCCGCCCGCAAAACGTCACGCGCGCCGCATAGGGTCGGCGCGGATCGCCAGTCGCCACGAAGCGTCACGTTTCGTGGCTGTTGTTCCGACGGGAATCAGCGAAAAGGACCGATGAAGCCATGACCAGCGAAAACAAGTGCCCGGTCAACCACGGGAACCGCGCCTACACGAATCGCGACTGGTGGCCAAACCAGCTGGATCTTTCGGTCCTGCATCAGCATTCCGCCAAGTCCAATCCGATGGGCGAGGATTTCGACTACGCCAAGGAGTTCAACACCCTGGATCTGAACGCCGTGGTCAAGGATCTCCACGCCCTGATGACGGACTCGCAGGACTGGTGGCCGGCCGACTTCGGGCACTACGGCGGGCTGTTCATCCGCATGGCCTGGCACAGCGCGGGCACCTATCGCATCGGCGACGGACGCGGCGGAGCCGGCGGCGGCCAGCAGCGCTTCGCGCCGCTGAACTCCTGGCCGGACAACGCCAACCTCGACAAGGCGCGCCGTCTGTTGTGGCCGATCAAGCAGAAGTACGGCCGGAAACTCTCCTGGGCCGACCTCATGGTGCTCGCGGGCAACGTTGCGCTCGAGTCGATGGGCTTCAAGACCTTCGGCTTCGGCGGCGGACGGGCCGACACCTGGGAGCCCGACCAGGACATCTACTGGGGCCCCGAAGGCAAGTGGCTGGAAGACGAACGCTACTCGGGCGAGCGCGATCTTCAGAATCCTCTCGGCGCCGTGCAGATGGGCCTGATCTACGTCAATCCGGAAGGGCCGAACGGCAAGCCGGACCCTGTCGCGGCAGCCATCGATATCCGGGAGACATTCAAGCGCATGGCTATGAATGACGAAGAGACCGTCGCGCTGATCGCTGGCGGCCACACCTTCGGCAAGACCCACGGCGCCGCCAAGGACAAGGAATGGCTCGGTCCCGAACCCGAGGGCGCTCCGCTCGAGGAGCAGGGCCTCGGCTGGAAGAGCAGATTCGGCTCCGGCAAGGGGGATGACGCGACCACCAGCAATCTGGAGGTCATCTGGAGCAAGACGCCGACGAAGTGGAGCAACGAATACTTCTCGAACCTGTTCGGCTACGAATGGGAGCTGACCAAGAGCCCGGCCGGCGCCTACCAGTGGACGCCGAAGGACGGCGCAGGCGCGGGAACCGTGCCCGATCCGCACGATCCGTCGAAGCGCCGCACCCCCGCCATGCTGACCACCGACCTCTCGCTGCGGCTGGACCCGGTCTACGAGAAGATCTCGCGGCGCTTCTACGAGCATCCGGATGAGTTCGCCGACGCCTTCGCCCGCGCCTGGTTCAAGCTGACCCACCGCGACATGGGGCCGATCGTCCGATACCTCGGCCCGCTCGTGCCGAAGGAGCGCCTGATCTGGCAGGACCCGGTTCCGGCGGTCGACCACCCGCTCGTCGGAGAGGCCGACGTCGCGGCTCTCAAGGCGAAGATCCTCGCCTCCGGCCTCACGGTCTCCGACCTCGTCTCGACCGCCTGGGCGTCGGCCTCGACCTTCCGCGGCACCGACAAGCGCGGCGGCGCCAACGGCGGTCGCATCCGTCTCGCTCCCCAGAAGGACTGGGCGGTCAATGAGCCGGCGCGGCTGACGAAGGTTCTCAATAAGCTCGAAGCGATCCAAAACGAGTTCAACGCTTCGGCGCCGGGCGGCAAGAAGGTGTCGCTCGCCGACCTGATCGTCCTCGGCGGTGCCGCCGCGATCGAGAAGGCGGCCAAGGACGGCGGACACGAGGTGAAGGTCCCGTTCACCCCGGGCCGCATGGACGCGTCACAGGATGAGACCGACGCGCACTCCTTCGCGCCGCTCGAGCCGGTCGCCGACGGGTTCCGTAACTATCTCCGCGTCGTGCCGGCGCGCACGTCGCCCGAGGAGCTGCTCATCGACAAGGCGGAGCTTTTGAAGCTCACGGCCCCGCAGATGACGGTTCTCGTCGGCGGCCTGCGCGTTCTCGGCGCAAACGTCGGAAACGCCGAGCACGGCGTGTTCACCAATCGGCCGGGAACGCTGACCCCCGACTTCTTCGTCAACCTGCTCGACATGGGCACGGAATGGCGGCCCAAGGCTGGCGCCGAGGGCGAGTACGAGGGGGTCGACCGCAAGACCGGCGCCGTCAAGTGGACCGGCACGCGCGTCGACCTGATCTTCGGCTCGCACTCGCAACTCCGGGCGCTCGCGGAAGTCTACGGCTCGGCGGACTCGCGCGAGAAGTTCTTGAAGGACTTCGTTGCGGCCTGGAACAAGGTGATGGACGCCGACCGCTTCGACCTGATCTATCGCGACGAGCCGGTGCGGATGGCGGCGGAGTAGCCGATCGAGGCCGCGCGCGGGTCAAGACCTGCGCGCGGCGAACGATCACAGCCCTGCGCGTTTCCACAGAGCTTGAATTCGCGGCTCCTCGACGAACTGTCCGCGATCGGCTTGCCCAAGGCCTTCAGCAACCGCTGCGTCTTCGACTGGCGACAACGTGTACACGCCCGTACGTAACGCTTCGATTTCGCGCGCGGCTTCGGCAAGAGCCTCCTGGTCTTCGTCGGGCCAGGATTCGAGGGCGGGCAGGAGCTTTTGTAGAGTCGAGTTCATTCGCGCACTGTAACATTCATTTCGCGCAGGGCAGAAGGCGCAAACTCCTCAATGCGAAATCGTCTCTAGCGCCAGGTTTGTCGTGCGCGGCCCAAAAATCCCGATCACCGCCATCACGATCGCCATCGCCGCGGCAATGAAGACGAACACGCCCGGCGCGCCGAAGGCGTCGAGGACGAAGGCGATGATGAAGGAGCTGAAGATCACCGAGAGCCGGCTCCAGGAATAGACGAAGCCCGCCGCGCGCGCCCGGATGCCGGTCGGGAACAGCTCCTGCTGATAGGCGTGGAAGCTGTAGGACATGATGTTGTTGGCGAGCGTCAGCAGGACGCCCATGGCGATGATCAGCGCCGCCTCGCGGGTCTGCCCGAACGCGAGCCCGGCGACGAGGATCACGAACGCCGCCGTGACGATGATCCATTTGCGCTCAAACCGGTCGCCGAGAACAAAGCCGATCAGCGGCCCGACCGGCGCCGCGAGCGCAATGATTGTCGTGTAGCCCAAGCTGGTCGAGACGGTGATCCCCTGCTTGACCAGGAGCGAAGGGACCCAGTTCGAGAAGCCGTAGAAGCCGATCGTCTGAAAGATGTTGAAGACGCTCATCAGGATCACTCGCCCGCGCACGCCCGGAATCCACAGGTCCATGAACGAGCTCGCCAGCGCGACCGGCTCGTCGGCGCCGGGCGGCGGCAGCGGCTTGCCGTATTCCGCCTCGACTTTCGCCTCGACCACCTTGAGAACGCGATCCGCCTCGGCGAGGCGGCCATGCTTGGCGAGCCAGCGCGGGCTTTCGGGTAGCCCACGTCGGAGGACCACGACGATCGGCGCCGCCGCCGCGCCGATCAGCACCACCCAGCGCCAGCCCTCGATTCCAAGCGGCGCCGCGGGCACGAGCACGAAGGCGAGGAACGAGATCACCGGCACACAGGTGAATCCGATGGCCTGGTTGACCGCGAAGGCGCGGCCGCGAAGCCTCTTGGGCGCAAGCTCGCTCACATAGGCGCCGATCGTCACCATCTCGCGGCCGAGGCCGACGCCGCTGCCGAACCGCCAGACGTTGAGGCCGAAGGCGTCGCTTTGCAGCGCCACCATCACGTTGGCGACGGAATACCAGAGAAGCGACCAGGTGAAGATCGCGCGGCGGCCATAGCGGTCGGCCAGAAAGCCGCACAGGATCGTGCCGACGAAGAGGCCGGTGAAGAGGGCCGCGATGAAGCTCGCCACGCCCGTCGTCCCGAACAGGCCCGCTGTGCTCGCCGTCAGCACGCCCGACTTGACCAGGCTCGGCGCGACGTAGGCGGTGAACAAGAGGTCGTACAGCTCGAAGAACATGCCGAAGCCGAGCAGCACAAGCATCGTCCAGATCGTTCGCGTCGCCGGCAGCCGGTCGATGCGGGCCGAGATCGCGCCGGCGGTCGGAACTGCTGCGTCCTCAGGCATGCTTCCTCGCGATGGGTCTCGCCGTCGATTCGGCGCTCGCTTAAACAATAGGAGGCGGCGCAGCCGGGCTGTCAAACCCTTGTTCGATCGTGGTTATCCTGGGCCGTCGCGCATCGAGGCCGCAGTCGGGCATAAAGACACGCGATCTTCGTCTTGCCGCGCTAGCATCCCGCTTCTGTTCTTCGCTTGACCCCACGATGCCATCCGGTCGCCACCGCTTCCCCCATGCAACCGCGGCCTTCCTTCGGCGGCTTACGCAGGCGCTCGCCGTGGCGATTCTTGCCGCCGGAAGCGTCGCGGCCGAAGACGCGCCGCTCCGGGTCGCGGTCTACGACGTGCCGCCTTACGGCCACGCCGAGCCGGACGGGACGATCGACGGCGTCAGCGTCGACCTCTGGCGTCGGGCGGCGGAGTTTCTCGGCCGCGAGTATCGTCTCATTCCGGTGGCGGAGATGAAGGCGGTCATCGACGGCGTCGCGCGCAACGACTACGACGCAGCCATCGGCGCGATCACCATCACGCCGGAGAGGCTGGCGCGGGTCGACTTCAGCTATCCGGCGCACCGTTCTGGCGTCGCGGTCGCACTGCGCAAAGACAGCGGCCCGCTCGCGGCCTTCCGCACCTACGCCTCGGTCGTGGCCGAGCTCAGTCCGCTGATCGCGATCACGCTCGGGCTTCTGATCGCGATGGGCGTGGCGATGTGGCTGGTCGAGAAGCCGAAGCGCGCGCCGAGCCACGACTCGGCCGTGGGGTCGCTGCGCGACGGCGTCTACTGGGCCGTCGTGACCATGACCACGGTCGGCTACGGCGACAAGACCCCGAAGACGACCGGCGGCCGCGCGATCGCGATCCTCTGGATGCTGGCGAGCGTCGCGCTGATCTCGATCCTCTCAACCACGATCGTCTCGAAGATGACGGCCGACCGGGTCGCGAGGGCGCGCCCGCTCGGCGAGGCCGACCTCGTCGGGCGGCGGCTTGCGGCGGTGGCGCACTCGTCCGGCGCCGAGTTTTTGGACGAGCGGCGGCTTTCCTACGCGTCGTTCGACGATCTGCCCTCGGCGCTCGCGGCGCTTTCGCGCGGGGAGGCGGACGCGGTGGTCAACAGCATCGGCGCGCTGCAATACGCGGTCGCCGCGCGCTTCAGCGGAACGATCGAGCCGCCGCAGGGCGTGCTCGCCCCCGCCTTCATGGCGATCGCGCTCCCGCCCGGCAGCGCGCTGAAAAAGCCGCTCGACCGCGCGTTGATCGAGATCACCGCCAGCGCCGAATGGCGCCGCGTCGAGGCGAGCTATTTCGACCCGTGAATCTGCAGCGCGAATTCAACCGCCTCGACGAAACGCGTTGCGCCTGCGATCGCCTCTGCGGCTTCCGTGGAGCCTTGGAGGCCCTTATCGACGACCGACGACTGCTGGAAGAACAGCATCCACGGTGCGATGGTCGTGCCGATGTTGGCCATCAGGAAGAAGAACAGCTCGGCGTTGAACCCGCCTGGGAAATTGGGAAGGAGGCCGTGGGCGAATATGTCCGAAACCTTCGGGTGAACCATAAAGGCGCCGGGAATGTAGATCAGGTTCAAGGCGCAGAACGCCATGGCGATCTTTTCCCAGGTCCAATAACGACCGTTCAGCATGATGAAGCCCATCAGCGCACAGACGCCGGCCACCGTCGCCCATGCGGGGACGCCGAAGATGGCAAGGGCCGAGGTCATGCCGATGAATTCAGTGACCCAGGTTAGCCAGTCGATCAGCAGCAGGTCCAAGAGCGAGAACCAGCCCCAAAACGCCCCGAAGCCATCGAAGATAGCCTCGGCGTGGCCACGTTTGGTAATGGCGCCAAGACGAACCGTCATTTCCTGGACGTAATAGGCCACTGGAATCAGGAGAAGCAGGAACCAGATCAGATAGTATTCGTACTTCGACCCGGTCGCCGCGTAGGTGGTGATACCGCCGGCGTCATTGTCGGCGATCATCACGACCACACCGGGACCGGCAATGATCAGATATAGGCGGATGGCTTTCCACCAGCGCTGCAATTGGTAGTAAGTACGGGTAATCCAGTTCATCGACCCACTCCAATCCGTCAACGTTCCCTCGGTCCCGCGGCGGAATGCATCGCAGCCTCGATCGAGACCGAACCCGAACTCAGCGCGTTTCCGAAGCGGCTCATTTTGAACAATGCCTGTTCCTGATCCGCGAAATCGGTCTTGTTAAACGAACTCATTCTGATTTTTTCATTTTTGAGGACGGAGTCGCCCGACCGTTCCGACGCGCATTTTATCTGGGTGTTGGTACGACGATCGGCGTCCAAGAAGCGCGCCAAACAACAGACGGGCGCGCAACTGATCATCCGCAGTTAGTCGGCCCGGCGTTTCGACGCACATCGGCGCGCGAAGACGTTGAT
>NZ_JBKQOT010000886.1:0-8008 GCF_052145395.1 Roseiarcus sp. | reverse complement strand
CGCGCCGGCGCCGAGCGCATGGCGGCGCGCGTTGAGGTCGGACGAGGCGGCCTGCGCTTCGGTGAGCTCCGCCTCGGCGGCGGCGAGCGCCCTGCCCGCCTCCTCCTCGCGCGCACGAGCCTCGGCGGCGAAGTCGCCGGCGCCGTCCAGCGCCTCGACGAGGGTTGCGTCTTCAGCAGCCAACCGCTCGAGGACCGAGGCGGCGTCGGCGATCAGCGCCTGCTCGCGCTCGAGGTCGCGGGCGAGCTGGGCCGAGCGGCGCTCGAGTTCGGCCTCGCGCGACGCCGCGCGCTTCTCCTCGGCCTCCAGCGCGTCCCGGGCGAGCGTGATGCGCTGGAGCGCTGCGGCGCGGCGGGCCTCCTCTTCGCGCAATCCCGGCAGCTCGGCGGCGGCGAGCGCCTGAAGGCGCGCGGCCTCACCCTGGGCGCGGGTATGCTCGGCGACGTCGAGCAGGTCGGCGTCGAGTTTCTTCGCCGCCTCGGCGAAGGCGGACTCGGCCTCGCGCCAAGCGATGAGATGGGCCAGCGCCTCGCTCTTGCGGATGTCGGCGGCGAGGTTGCGGTAGCGGCTCGACTGGCGAGCCTGGCGCTTCAGGCTGTCGACCTGCACGTCGATCTGCTTCAGCACATCCTCGACGCGCAACAGATTGTCTTCCGCACCCTTGAGGCGAAGCTCCGCCTCGTGGCGGCGCGAATGCAGGCCGGAGATGCCGGCGGCTTCTTCGAGGATCAGGCGGCGGGCCTGGGGCTTGGCGGCGATGATCTCGCCGATCTGGCCCTGGCGGACGAGCGCGGGCGAACGCGCGCCGGTCGAGGCGTCGGCGAACAGAAGCTGCACGTCGCGGGCGCGCACCTCCTTGCCGTTGACGCGATAGGTCGAGCCGGCCTCGCGCTCGATGCGGCGCGTGACCTCGATCGCCTCGTGCTCGTTGAAGGCGGCCGGGGCGCGATGGTCGGAATTGTCGAGCAGAATGCCGACCTCGGCGATGTTGCGCGACGGCCGCTTGCCGGAGCCGGAAAAGATCACCTCGTCCATGCCCGAGGCGCGCATGGCCTTGAACGAGTTTTCGCCCATCACCCAGCGCAGGGCCTCGACCAGATTGGACTTGCCGCAGCCGTTCGGGCCGACGACGCCGGTGAGGCCGGGCTCGATCTTGAACTCCGCGCTGTCGCAGAAGCTCTTGAAGCCGGTGAGGCGCAAGCGCTCGAATTTCATCCTAAGCCTTGTCGTCGCGGCGGCGCCGACCGTCCCTTCTCCCCGTGGGCGGGGAAATGGTCAGGGCGAGGGGCGGGGCGAGCGGCCGCGAGCTGCCCATCGCCAAGCCATTCAGCCCTGCCCTCTTTCTGCTTTTTTGGCCGGGAAAGGGGGATCCACGCCGAACGAATCAAATAAATGCGCAAGCGTCCCGGAGCGGGACAGGGATTAGCGGCCATATCGGGGCGGCGCAATCAACCCTGGCGGAGCAAAAAACCTGTGCGAAACGGCGTCATTTCGCCGCTGGGGCGAGGATTTCATCAAATTTCTCAAGCGGCTGCTCGCCAGCGAGGCGTTTGCCGGCGACGAAGAAGGTCGGCGTCGAGTTGACTCCGAGCTTTGTCGAGGCCGCCTCGCGCATGCCTTTCACCGCATCGAACAGCTTCTGATTCTTGAGGCAGGCGTCGACGTCCGCCGCTGTCACGCCTGCGGCGACGGCCTCGACCTTCAGATGGTCGAGCGGCTTGTCGGCGAATGCCCAGCTGGCCTGGCGGTCGAACAGCCGGTCCACGATCGCGTCGCGCTTTTCCGGGCCGGCGCACCGCGCGACCATGAAGGCGGCCAGGGCGAGGCCGTCGAGCGGAAACTCGCGCAGCACGAACTTCGCCTTGCCCGTATCGACGTACTTCGCCTTGAGCTGAGGCCACACGTCCTTGTGGAAGGCGGCGCAGTGGCTGCAAGTGAGCGAAGCGTATTCGATGATGGTCGCCGGCGCGTCCGCCTTGCCCTCGACAATGTCGGGCAAAGCCTGGGGAGCGTCCAGCGCCGCGGTCTCGGCGGGCGTGAGCGGTTCGGCGCCGGCGGGGGACGTGACGGCGCTGACAGGGGCCGGCGCGACCGACGACAAGACGGCGAGGAGTCCGGCGGCGAGGCCGGCGTGTCGGAGACGGCGCGGAAGGAAGGACATGAAGCGGCTCCGGGGCGGCGGGGACGGGGCCGGACCGTATCGCGCGCGCGAGGGCGCCGCAATTGGGAGGTCTCCGCCGCGTCCCATCCACGTGGAAATCGCCCCCTTCGGGCTTGCGTCGCAGGCGCAGAAGGCGTGGCGATGATGGCAAGGGGTTGCCGAGATAATTCCGTTATTCGAAAGTTTTGCCTCCCATTAATTTTCCTTTTCAGAAATACAATGCTATCGCGACAGCCTTCGGCCGCCCTCGCGAAGTCCGCGAGGCAGGCCTCGGGAAAGGGTATTGTCATGATCGATCCGGTTCAGGCGGCGGAGTGGGTTGCGGCGGGTCGCGCGGTGCTGGAGCTGATGCGTTCGGCTTCGGCGCTCCTGCCGAAAGGCCGCGACCGCGACGTCATCGCGCGGCGGCTCGACGAGGCGGATGTCGCCCTGGAACTCTCCAATGCAAGACTGGCCCGCGACCTCGGCTATCCCCTCTGCCGGTGCGCCTTTCCGCCAAAGCCGATGCTCTGGGACAATTCTCGCGGCGCCTTTACTTGCCGTGATCCCGGGTGCGGGCGGATCGAGGGCGCGGAGTGAGGCGCTGCAGGTGTCCGGCTCGCCCGGGATTCGCGACCGGCGAACCCGTCCGTCGCAGGCTGATGCGGGCGACGGGCGCAACCGGCGGCTCCCGCATGAGGCGCGCGAACGCCAGCGGCGGCTATCACCATGGCGCCCTCAGGCAGGCGCTGATCGCGGCGGCCGTCGCGGAGATCGGCCATTGCGGCGTCGAAGCGCTGAACCTGCGCCGGCTGGCGGCGCGCGTCGGGGTCACGTCCGGGGCGCCGTACCACCATTTCGCCGATCGGGAGGCGCTTGTCCGAGAGATTGCTAACGAGGGCTTCCGGCGGCTGGAGCACGACCTGATCGAAGCGCGGGACGCGAACCCCGAGAATCCCGGCGCGCGCCTCGAGGCGCTGGGCCGCGCCGACATCGGTTTCGCCATCGCAAATCCTGGATATTTTCGCGCGATGTTTCACGGCGACGCAAAGGCGTTGGGGCCGACCGAGCCGGGGCTACGCGCGTTCTAGCAACTCACGGACGCCGTCGTCGCTTGCCAGGAGGCGGGCGCGGCGCCCGAGGGAGACCCCGCGGGGCTCGTCATGACGGCGTGGTCGACGGTCCACGGGTTTGCAACGCTCTGGGTCGACGGGGCGCTGCCGTTTGAGGGCATGAACCCTGCGGAGATGGCCCCTCGGATCGGGCGCACGATCGCGCAAATGTTCGCCGCGCTCGCGCGCGAGACCCGAGAGTCCAGAGCGAGGGACAAGGCTTGAGCCCAGCCCTCGCAGCGCTGTTCGATCTGGCGTAGTCTCCCGGGCAGAAGGAGGAACGCCCGATGTCCCGCACGTCGATCCCGAGCGCGAGCGCGCTTCTGCTGGCCCTGATTCTGCCGGTTGCGGCGCACGCCGACTCCGGCCGGCCCGACGCGAACGTGATGCCGGTTCCACCCGGTGGGACGCGGGAGCAGGTCCTGCTCGGCGACAAGATCTTCCACGGCGAGGCGGCCGGCGGGAAATGCGCCGAATGCCACGGCGCCGACGCCAAGGGCACCGCCAACGGCAATGACCTGACGCTGGGCATGTGGATCTGGGGCGACGGCAGCGTCTCCGCGATCAAGGCGACCATCGGCCACAACATGAAGATGGCGCCCGGCATGGACGGCCGCCTGACCCCGGCCGACGTCGACGCCGTGGTCGCCTACGTCTGGGCGCTTGGGCATCAGAAGAACTGACGCGCCGAGCGCCGGACAGAGAGCGACGGGCGCAAGGGACCTGCCGTCTCCCGCTCGATCTGTTCGACGTCATCGACGCAAGAACGGCGGCCGGCGCGGCGATGCTGCGCCTGCTGGTCAAGCTCCTTTTTGGGCGCGCAGCGTGACGGACGAATTTGCAACGCTTGTCGCGCCCGAATGAATCGGTCATGAGGCGAATCGAGCCGTCGGCAAACCGGCGGCGATTCGGACGCAAATTCATCGGGGGCGTATTCCATGACCTTCTGCGCGCAATTCCTCCAGTGCCGGCGTGCGGGCGCTGCGCTCGCCGCCCTGTTCGCGCTCGCCGGCTGCGCCATGAACCCGATCCCGACCGAGGTCCCCAACGCCCAAACGATTGCCGGGATCGAGCCGTCCGGCCATGTCATCCTGACGGAAATATTCGCCGGCGGCGCGGGCGTCGGCACGGGCGCGCTGACGTTCAAGGGCAAGACCTATCCGTTCAAGCTCGTCGGCACCGTGATCGGACCGGGCGCCGTCGAGAAACTCGACGTCGCGGGCGAGGTCTACAAGCTCGACGACGTCAAGCAGTTCTCCGGTCCCTATTCGCAGGGCACCGGCGGCATTGGGCTCGAAACCTCAGGCAAGGGCGATCTCTGGCTCGAGAACAAGGCCGGCGTCGTGATGCACCTCGTCGGGACCCAGACCGGCGCGGCTTTGAGCCTCGGCCGGGACGAGATTCTGATCGAGGTCGAGAAGAAGTAGTCGAGGTCGAAATCCCTCTTGCTCTTGCCGCTCGGGCCGGATTGCGCGATGACCGGCGCACACTGGATCGATGGGCGAAGGTCATGACCGCCACAGCCAATAATCTTGCGTCCGCCGCAGCCGCGGTCCTCGGCCTCTTCGCCCTGGCGGGCTGCGCGACGCCGCCCGCCGTCGTCCCGACCGCGGCCGACATCCACGGCCTGAAACCCTCGGGCAAGGTCGCGATGACCCAGGTGTTCATCTCGGGCACGGGACTCGGGACGGGAACGCTGACCTTCAAAGGCAGGAACTACCCCTTCACGCTGACCGGCGAGCTCAACGGGCTCGGGGCGCTGTCCGGCATCCAGGGCGCGGGCGACGTCTACAATCTCAGGGACGTCTCGCAATTCGCCGGGGCATACATCCAGGGCGCGGGGCCGCTGGCTGTCGGCTCCCTGCCGGGCGAGATCTGGCTGAAGAACACCAGTGGCGTCATCGTCCGCCTCTACGGCCAGCAGAACGGAATCACGATCAGCTCCGGCCGCTACGAGATCTTCGTGCAGCTCGGCGGCTAGGAGCGCCCCGCTCGGGGGGCGGCCGCCGCGACAGCGTCGAAGCGCAGCCCCGCGCGCGTACTGTCGCTAAACCGTCATCAAGCGTACATACTTCGTCTTCTACGATCAACGTCGTAACGCCGGACGAGTGCGCAAATGGATATGAACGTCACTGAAACCGCCGAGGGCGTGACCCACGTCGCGCTCGACGGCCGCTTCGACATCGCGGGGGCGCAGGAGGTCGACGGACGCTTCGCGGAGGTTGCTGAGAAGGCCAAGATCCTGGTCATCGACCTCTCCAAGGTGTCGTTCCTCGCTTCGCTCGGCGTGCGCACGCTGATGGTCAGCGCCAAGACGATGATCCGGCGCGGCGCCTATATCGCCGTGGCCGGGGCCAACGAAGGGGTCGAGAAGGTGCTGCGCCTCACCGGCTTCGACGAGCTCGTCGGCCTTTATCCGGATACCGCGGCGGCGGCGGCGGCGTTGACTTCCCGCGCCAAAGAATTCGAGAGCCGCAAGTCGTAGTCGACAAGGCAAGGTCGATGCGCTCCCGCGACTTCCCCGGCACAGTCAAGGCGGCGGCGGACGCGGAAGCCTGGCTCGCCAGCGAATCGGGCGCCCTCGGCCTTGCCGGGGACACGACCTTCGCGATAAACCTCTGCGTCGAGGAGCTGTTTCTCAACGCAGTCAAGCATGGCCACGCCAACAAAGCGACGATCTCCATCTGGACCGAGCCCGACGGGGCCCGGCTTGAATTTGTCGACGACGGGCAGGCGTTCGATCCGACCGCCGCCCCGGCGAAGCGCCTTCAGGGGCCGGGAACGGATTTCGAGATCGGCGGCTTCGGCACTGGGCTCGTGCAGAAGTTCACGCGCCGCATGACCTACCGTCGTGCTGAGGGCGCCAATCGACTGGTCCTCGAATTTGACGCCGGGCCCAACAAGAACCCCGATTTGAGGGCTGTTTCCGCAGAATGAAAGATCTGTCTGCGCTGAGGTCGACCATCCGGGCGACCAGCGCGTTCCGTCAAATCACCGAAGACGACGTCTCCTATCTGATCGAAGTCGGCGAGCTGAAGACTTACGGGCCGGACGCCGTCCTGATGGTTCAGGGCGAGGAGTCGCATGACGCCGCGCTGATTCTTGGCGGTACGGTGACGGTCATCGCCGACAGCGCACGGGGCCAAATTCCGATCGCGACCCTGGAGGCGCCGTGCCTCGTCGGCGAGCTTGGCGCGCTGGCCCACCTGCAGCGCTCGGCGACTGTGCGCGCGCGCACGGCAGTCACGGTTCTGCGCATCGGCCGCTCCGCGCTTGCCGAAGTCGCGCGCACGACGCCGTCGCTGCTGATCGACGTCATCGGGCGGATGGGCGATCGGCTACGCCGCTTCAACGGGGCGATCGGCCTCTATACCCATGCGCTCGAGGCGCTGGAGCGGCACGAATTCGATCCGGCGCTGATGGACGAATTGCGCAATCCGCTTCCGGACCTCGCAGACTTCGGCTACACCTTCGGGCGCATTGCCGAGCAGATCCTGCTGCGCCGCCAGCGCAGCGATGAGATGGCGAGCGCGGCGGTGATCCAGCGCGCGCTCCTCCCGAAGCCCGCGGAATTCGCTGCCGACACGGGAGTCGACGCTTCCGCCTCGATGAACGCGGCGCGCGACGTCGGCGGCGACTGGTTCGAGCTTGTGCCGCTCGACGACGGGCGCGTCGCCGTCGGGGTGGGCGACGTATGCGGCAAGGGCGTCCCAGCCGCCCTGTTCACCGGCATCACCAAGACGCTCATCCGAATCAACCTGCGCGAGACGCCAGATCTGCCCGGCGCGATTCTCAAGGCCAACGCCTATCTCGCCAACAACAATGCGGCGGAGCTGTTCGCCACTCTCCTTTACGCCGCCTTCGATCCGCCAACGGGAGAGGTCGAGTTGGTGAGTTGCGGTCACCTGCCGGCCCTCGTGCGCCGCGCTTCCGGCGCAATCGAAAAGCTGTTGGGCGGCGGGCTGCCGGTCGGACTGTTCGAGACCCTGAAGCCGAGAATGATGCGAGCCGAGTTGGCGCCGGGCGACCTCATGCTTCTGTACACCGACGGCGTGACGGAGGCGGAGGACGAGGCGAACGTCGAGTTCGGCGAGGACAGTCTCGCCAAGCTCCTCACCCTGGGTGAGGCTTGTGGCGCGGCGGAGTGGGTCGCCCGGGTGGAGGACGCCGTGCGCGAGCATTCTCACGGGCGCCCGCAATTCGACGACATCACCTGCGTCGCCCTGGCGCGTTGAAACAGGAGACGCGGTCGATAGCCGTTGACGGGCGCCTCCATGGACGCCCGATGGATCGCGGCGATGACGGGCCGCTCAGAACTCGACCTCCAGTTCCTCGATCTCGTCCTTTTCGGCGAGCGCGCCCTCGCGCCACTCCTTCATCGCCGGCAGGTCCCAGATGCGGTCGGCATAGGCCTTTAGCTCCGAATCGAGCTTGACGCCGTAGGTGCGGAAGCGGCTCACCACCGGCGCGTACATCGCATCGGCCATCGAGATCTTGCCGAACAGATAGGGGCCCCCATAGGCTTCGAGGCACTCGCGCCAAATCGTCTTGATCCGCTCGATATCCCCCTCGGCCTTCGACCAGATCTTGAAATGGGCAATCTCGGCCTTGATGTTCATCGGCAGCGCCTGCCGGAGCGAGACGAAGCCCGAATGCATCTCGCCGCAGACCGACCGGCAATGGGCGCGCATCGCCTGATCCTTGGGCAGTAGGCCTGCCTTCGGCGCAACTTCGTTGAGGAACTCGCCGATCGCCA
>NZ_JBKQOT010000885.1:0-9842 GCF_052145395.1 Roseiarcus sp. | reverse complement strand
CCCAGGCCGCGAGCACCACAAAGGCAGGCTTGATGAACTCGGACGGCTGAATTCCGAAGATCCAGCGCCTCGCGCCCTTGACTTCCGCCCCGAACATGAGCGCCAGAACGATCAGGATCAGCGCGGCCGCGAACGTCACCAGCGCCGCACGGCGGACGTGGCGGGGCGACAGGAACGACGTCGCCACCATCAGGATCGCGGTCGGGACAAGCATCAGCGCCTGCCGGTTGACGAAATGGAAGGTCGGCAGATTGAGCCGCTCCGCGACCGCCGGGCTCGCCGCCAGCGCCATCACGAGGCCGATCACCATCAGCGCCATGAATGAGCCGAGCAGCCAGCGGTCGATGGTGCGCAGCCAGTCGGCGACGGGTCCGCGTTCGGCTCTCGACACCATGGCTCAGGGCTCCCCGTTCAAGAGATATTGGACTTCGGCGCGGAAGGCGTCGCCGCGCGCCTCGAAATTGGCGAACTGGTCGAACGACGCGCAGGCCGGCGACAGCAGCACGACCGGCTCCTCGGCCGCAGAGCGGGACGCGTCGCGCGCCGCGGCCTCGAGCGCGTGCGAGAGGGTCCCGCACTGCTCGAACGGAACGGCGTCCCCAAAGGTCGCGGCGAAGTCTTCCGCAGCGGCGCCGATCAGATAGGCCTTGGCGATGCGGGGAAAGAGCGGGCGCAGCGGCTCGATGCCGCCCGCCTTCGCCTTGCCCCCCAGAATCCAGTGGATGTCGCGAAAGGACATGAGCGCCTTTTCGGCGGCGTCGGCGTTCGTCGCCTTCGAATCGTTGACGAACAGCACATGGCCCAGCCGCCCAACTTCCTCCATCCGGTGCGCCAGTCCCGGGAAGGTCTCGAAGGCCCGCGCAATATCCTCGCGCGCCACTCCGAGGGCTCGTACGGCCGCATAGGCGAAAGCGGCGTTCTGGCCGTTGTGCGCGCCGCGCAAGGCGCGCGCGTTCCTGAGATCGATCGGCGGCTCGGCCGAGCCCCGCGCGACGATCCGGCGATCGGCGACGAACACGTCGGCGAGCGGCGACTCCCCGCCTGACACCGTGACGACGCGCCGGCCGCTCTCGGCCTTCAGGCGGGCTGCGATCTCCCGGCTCGGCTCGTCGTCGACGCCGACGAGCGCGGTTTCGGCTTTCGCAACCAGGCGCTCCTTCACTGCCGCGTAACCCGCAAGGTCGCCGTGCCGGTCGAGATGATCGGGCGTGATGTTGATGAGGAGGCCGACGGTCGGCGCCAGCGAGGGCGCAAGATCGATCTGGTAAGACGAGCACTCGACCACATGGACGCGCCCGTCGGTCGGCGGCGGCAGATCGAGCACCGGCACGCCGATGTTGCCGCCGAGCGCCACGTCGCGCCCCGCTTCCTTCAGCACATGGGCGATCAGCGCCGTGGTGGTGGACTTGCCGTTGGTGCCGGTGATGGCGACGAAGGGGGCGACCGGCGCAAGCGCGGAGCGTTCGCGGGCGAAAAGCTCAATGTCGCCGATGACGGGAACGCCCGCCGCATGGGCGCGCTTCACCGTCCAATGCGGCTCGGGGTGGGTCAGCGGCACGCCGGGCGCGAGCACGAGGAGAGTAAACCGGCTCCAGTCGGCTTGGGCAAGGTCAACGACGAGAAAACCATCTGCGGACGCTCGGGCGCGCGCTGTCTCGCTGTCGTCCCAGGCCGACACCTCCGCCCCGCCCTCGACCAGCGCGTGCAAGGTTGACAGGCCCGAGCCGCCGAGGCCGAAGAGGGCGACCGTCTTGCCGCGCAGGGTTTCGACCGGGATCATGGTCACCTCAACTTCAGCGAGGCGAGGCCGACCATCGCCAGCACGAAAGCGATGATCCAGAAACGCATCACGATCTGCGGCTCCGACCAGCCCAGCTGCTCGAAATGGTGGTGGATCGGCGCCATGCGGAAGACGCGCTTGCCGGTCAGCTTGAACGACGCCACCTGCACGATGACCGAGACGGCCTCCATCACGAACAGGCCGCCGATCACCGCCAGCACGATTTCGTGCTTCACCGCGACCGCCATCGTCCCGAGCAGGCCGCCGAGCGCCAGCGAGCCGGTGTCGCCCATGAAGATCTGCGCCGGCGGAGCGTTGAACCAGAGGAAACCCACTCCGGCGCCGATCAGCGCGCCGCACACCACCATCAGGTCGCCCGTGAGCGGCACATGGTTGATCAAGAGGTAGTGGGCGAAGAAGGCGCTGCCGACGAGATAGGAAATCAGGCCGAGCGTCGCCGCGGCGATCATCACCGGGACGATCGCGAGGCCGTCGAGGCCGTCGGTCAGGTTGACCGCATTGCCGAAGGCGACGATCACGAACGGGCCGAACAGCAGGAAGCCCCAGCCGAAATCGAACAGGTAGCCGGAAACGAACGGCACGGCGAGTGAGCTCGCCCCCGGCCCGCCGACCCGCATCATCGCGTAGCAGGCGATCGCCGCGATCACGAATTCGGCGCCGAGCCGCGCCCGGCCGGAGAAACCGCGGTCCGACTGCTTGGTCACCTTGAGATAGTCGTCATAGAAGCCGATCGCGCCGAAGCCGAAGGTGACGAAGAGCACGATCCAGACATAGGGGCTCTCCGGGTCGGCCCACAGGATCGACGAGGCGAAGAGACCGAACAGGATCATCAGCCCGCCCATCGTGGGCGTGCCCTTCTTGGTCAGGAGATGCGAAGCCGGCCCGTCAAGCCGGATCGGCTGCCCCTTGCCCTGCTTCAGGCGCAGCCGCGAGATGATCGCGGGGCCATAGAAAAACACGAGGAACAGCGCGGTTCCCGCCGCGCCGAGCGTGCGGAAGGTCAGCCAGTGGAAGAGACGGAAGACGCCCGGCAAATGAAACCAGTCTGAGAGCCAAGTCAGCATCGGACGTCTAGCCTCGAGCGCCCAGGCGGGCGAAGTGTTCGCGCAGTGCGGTGACGAGCGGCCCCATCCGGCTGCCGTTTGACCCCTTGACCATCGCGACGTCGCCAGCGCGTAAGGTCCGCGCGACCTCGTCGACGAGCTCGCCGGACCGCTCCGCCCAGGCGCCGCGCATCGCCTGCGGGGCGGCGTCGTAAAGCGCGCGCGTCAGCGGGCCGGCCCCGAACAAAAGATCGACCTTGTTGTCGGCGAGGTCGGCGGCGAGCTCGGTGTGCATCGCAGCCCCGTCGGCGCCGAGCTCCAGCATGTCGCCGATCACCGCGATGCGGCGCCCGTTGGGACCGGGCCGCGCCGCGCCGAGCAGCCTGAGCGCGGCGCGCATCGAGGCCGGATTGGCGTTGTAGCTCTCGTCGATCAGCGTGACGGCGCCGCCGGGCGCGGCCAGAGCAAGGCGCTCGCCCCTCCCCTTCTGCGGGGTGAAGGTCGCGAGCGCGTGGGCGGACACGTCGAGATCGGCGCCCAGCGCATGGGCCGCGATGAGCGCGCCGAGCGCGTTCTCAGCCATATGCGCGCCCGGCGCGCCGAGGTCGAAGCGCATCATCCGGCCGAAGATCCGCGCTGAGACGCGCGTGCCAGCCGCGCCTTCGTCGAGTTCCAACAGCTGCGCGTCGCCGGCCGCATCCGACCCGAGACTCTGCACGTGGGCGCCGCGGGCTCGCGCGGCGATGGCGAGCCGCTCGAACTGCGGGGCGTCGCGATTGAGGATCGCCGTTCCGCCCGGCTCCAGACCGTTGAAGATTTCCGCCTTCGCGTCGGCGATCGCCTCAAGCGAGCCGAGATATTCGATATGGACCGGCGCGATCGTGGTGATCAGCGCCGCATGCGGCCGGACCAGGCGCACGAGCGGCGTAATCTCGCCGGGATGGTTCATGCCGATCTCGAACACGCCGAACCGCGAGTCCGCCGGCATGCGGGAAAGCGTCAGCGGGACGCCCCAATGGTTGTTGTACGAGGCCGCGGAGGCGTGCGTTGAACCGCTCGCGGTCAGCATGGCGCGCAGCATCTCCTTGGCGCTCGTCTTGCCGACAGACCCGGTGACGGCAACGATCCGCGCCTCCGTCCGCGCCCGCGCCGCGACACCCAGGCGCTCCATGGCCTTCAACGTGTCGTCCACGGCGTAGACCGGGCCGAAGGCAGCGAGCTCCGCCGCCCGCGTCCGGCTGACGACTGCGGCCGACGCCCCGGCCTCGAAGGCGCGCGCGAGGTGATCGTGACCGTCGTTCGTCTCGCCCCTGATGGCGAAAAAGAGGTCGCCCCCGCCGAGCGTGCGTGTGTCGATCGACACGCCCGCGACGGCGCGCCTGAGGGGTTCGCTCTCCAACGAGCCGAACGCCGCGGCGAGTTCCGTATCGGTCCAAAGCGCGCTCATGCCGCCTCCGCCAAAGCCTTGCGCGCTTCGTCCGCGTCGCTGAAGGGCAGCACCGCAGAGCCGACAATCTGCCCGATTTCATGACCCTTGCCGGCGATCATCAGGGCGTCGCCGTCCTTGAGCATCGCCACGCCCGCCCGGATCGCCTCGGCGCGTTCGCCGATCTCCAGCGCGCTGGGCGCGGCCGCCAGGATCTGCGCTCGGATTGACGCGGGGTTTTCCGAGCGCGGATTGTCGTCAGTGACGATCACGACATCGGCCGCGCGGGTCGCGATTGCGCCCATGATCGGACGCTTGCCGGCGTCGCGGTCGCCGCCGCAGCCGAAGGCGACGATGAGGCGTCCGCGCACATAGGGGCGCAGCGCGGCGAGCGCCTTCTCCAAAGCGTCTGGCTTGTGGGCGTAGTCGACGAAGACGGCCGCGCCCCGGATCGCGCCGATCCGTTCGAGCCGTCCCGGCGCGCCTTCAAGCCTCTGGAGCGCGTGGAACACCGCGTCGGCCTCGCAGCCCGTCGCGATCGCGAGCCCCGCCGCGACCAAGGCGTTGGAAATCTGGAAATCGCCGGGCAAGGGGAGACGGACCCGCCGCTGGCGCCGGCCGAACTCGAGATCCAGCGTCGAGGCGAGGCCGTCGCGCGCGACCGCGGCGAGACGGATCGCCTCGCCTTTCGCGCCGACGGAAAAGACAGCGAGCCCGCGCTCCCGCGCCGCCTCGATCACGCGCGGGGCGACCTCGGCGTCGGCGTCGACGACCGCCGGCGCGCCGTCCGGCATGAGGTCGCGAAACAGGCGCAGCTTGGCCGCGAGATAGTCCTCGACCGTCGCGTGATAGTCCATGTGGTCGCGGCTGAGATTGGTGAAGGCGCCGGCCTTGAGCCGCACGCCGTCGAGCCGCCTCTGGTCGAGGCCGTGCGAGGACGCCTCCATGGCGAGATGGGTCACTCCCGCCTCGGCGAGGTCCTGAAGCGTCCGGTGGAGGGTCAGCGGGTCCGGAGTGGTCAGCGCGCCGTAGACCGTGATCGGCCGGGACACGACCCCGATCGTGCCGAGGGAGGCCGATTCGCGCCCGAGCGCCTGCCACATCTGGCGGACGAAGGCGGCGATCGAGGTCTTGCCGCTGGTTCCGGTCACCGCGACGATGGTTTCGGGCTGGCGCGGATAGAGCCGCGCAGCCGCACGCGCCAACGCGAGACGGGCGTCGGCGACCCGGACGACCGGCGCGCCGGCGGCGGGGGCCTCACGCTCGGCCACGATCGCGGCCGCCCCCCGCGCGACCGCGTCCGCGGCGTGCTTCAGGCCATCGTCCTTCCCCCCGGCCAAGGCGAAGAAGACATCGCCGGGCGCCACTTTGCGGCTGTCGAAGGCGACGCCGGCGACAGGACGGTCCACGAGCGTTGAGTCCGCTCCGCTCAGATCCACAATGTCGCCAAGCCGTAACATCCGCTTCGTTCACTCCTTGCCGACCTTGTCGGCGTCGGCTCCATAGCCCAAGCGGGCGATGATGGGGAATGGATTCGCTGGCGCATCTTTCATCGGCTGCACGCCCTCCAACGGCTGGATCCTGCGGATGAGCGCGCCGGCGGTGCGTCCGGCGTTCCAGGCGGCGGTGTGGAAGCCATAATCCCCGGGCGCAGCCTGCGGATCATCGTAGATCGCCAGATAGAGGTATTTCGGCTTGTCGGCGGGCGTTATCGCCATGAACGTCGTGAACACCCGGTCCTGCGAATAGTGGCCGTGAATGATCTTGTCCGCCGTGCCCGTCTTGCCGCCGACGTAGTAGCCCGGAATGTTGGCGAAACTGGCCGAGCCGTGCGTCGCGTTGGAGCGCATGAGATAGCGCATCGACTCGGACGTCTGGGCGCTCACCACTCCATGACTGATCTTGTCGGCCTGTTCCTGGGTCCGCGGCAGGAAGGTCGGCGGCATCATGTGGCCGCCATTCACCAGCGCAGAGACGGCCATCAACGCCTGGAGCGGCGCGACATTGAGGCCCTGCCCGAAGGCGATGGTCATGGTGTTGAGCTCGGTCCACCGCTTCGGTACCAGTGGTTCGGCGTTCTCGGGCAGTTCCGTGCGCAGCCGGTCGAGCTGGCCCATCTTCTTGAGGAAGGCCTTGTGGCCCTCGACCCCGACCATCAGCGCCATGCGGGCGGTGCCGATGTTGGACGAATGGGTGAACACCTCGGGGACCGTCAGGACGCGGTGGGTGGCGTGGAAATCGTGGATCGTGAAGCGGCCGTAGCGCAAGGAGTCGCGCGCGTCGACGCGCGAGCCGAGGTTGACCTTGCCCGAGTCCAGCGCCATCGCGATCGACAGCGCCTTGAAGGTCGAGCCCATTTCGTAAACGCCGACGTTGATGCGGTTGATCTTCGTCGGGTCATGCGCGTCGAGCGGCTGGTTGGGGTCGTAATCAGGCAGCGACTCGAGTCCGAGCACCTCGCCCGTATTGACGTCCATCACCACGCCGGCGGCGGCCTTGGCCTTCCAGTGGTCCATGCCGGCCATCAGCTCGTCCCGCAGCGCGTGCGTAAGTCTAAGGTCGAGCGACAGCCGCACCGGTTTCAGGCTCTCCGGATCGACGAAGAAACCCGGAACGTGGGGGTCGGTCAGACTCTGCTGGTCGAGATACTTCTCCATGCCGGCGATGCCGACATTGTCCTTGTCGACATAGCCGAGGACATGGGCGCCGATCGGTCCGTTCGGATAGACGCGCTTGTTCTCGGGAAGGAAGCCCACGCCCGGCAGGCCGAGATGGAAGATCTCTGCCTGCTCCTTCGGCGTGATCTGGCGCTTGACCCAGACGAAGCCTTTCTTCGAGCCGAGCCGTTCGCGCAGTTCCTTTGCGTCGACGTCCGGCAGGACGGCGGTGATGAGCTCGACCGCCTCGTCCTTGTCGATGATCCGGTTCGGCTCGGCGAATACCGACATGGTCTTTACGTCGGTGGCGAGGATCTCGCCGTTGCGGTCGACGAGGTCCGGCCGAGCGCCGGAAACGGCCTGGTCCGCGGCCTCTTTCAGAGTCTGCGGAGGATCGTGCGAGACGCCGAGCACGATCAGCTTCACGCCGATCACGGTGTAGGCGACGGCCATGCCGAGCGCGATGGTGCGGATGCGCGCGCCGGAGCGATCGAGCCGGGTCAGGAGCAGAGCGTGAGCGAAAGACCTGAGGTTGGCCACCGTCAGGAGGCTGCGCAACGAGGTCCGCGGCCGGCCGGGCGAAGGCGGCTCGAGATCGACGCCGAAATTCTGCGGCACGTGGCGGTGAAAGAGCGCAATCGCGGCGCGGCCGATCCTCCCGCCGCGCATGCGGCGTCCGGTGGTCCTGGGGCTCGCGCTCGTGGGCGTTTCGGCCATGCTCACCTCACCGCCGGGGTGGCGCCGCCGGCTTCGGCGGCGGGCGTTTCGTTGTCCTTGTTGAAGCCCAGCGACTCCAGGGTCCGCCCGATCGAATCGACCTTCGGCCGAGCATCGGCCAATTCGCCGACGGTCGCGATCTGCGAGAGCACAAGGGGCTGCAGGCCGAGCTTGGCGTCGGCGAGCTCCTGGATGCGGTCCGGTCGCGCGAGATGGGCGTATTCGGCGCGCAGCAGGTTGATCGCGTCCTTCTCCTTCGAGATGAGATGGCGCGTCTTCACCAATTGCTCGGCGGCGTAGATGGTTCGGTACTTGACGCCATAGACGTAGGAAGCGGAGCCGATCAGCGCGGCGATCGCCGCGGCATGCATGAGGCGTAAGATCATCCCTGCCTCCCCCGGCGCGCCGGCAAGCGCGTCAAAGCGACCATGGAATCCTCGGCGCCCCTGGGCGGCGCATCGAGGCGCGTCGCAAAACGCAGCTTCGCCGAACGCGAGCGCGGATTGGCGCGCGTTTCCGCAGCACCGGGCTCGATCGGCTGGCCGCGCGGAACGTCGAACGTCGGCGCGGGCTCTGCCGGCTCGCCAGGCAGGCGGCGCGACGCGGCATGGCCGCGACCCGAGCGGCTGGCGAGAAACAGCTTGACGATCCGGTCTTCGAGCGAATGGAAGGTCACCACCGCGAGCCGTCCCCCCGGCTTCAGCAGCCGCTCGGCGGCGACCAGGCCGCGCAGGAGTTCGCCGAGCTCGTCGTTGACCGCGATGCGCAGCGCCTGGAAGGTCCGGGTCGCCGGATGGGTCAGCTCGCCGCGCCGCGCGGGGGCGACGCGCGCGATCATCTCGGCGAGCGCAGCCGTGCGGACGTACGGCGCCGTCTCGCGGTCGGCGACGATGGCGCGGGCGATGCGGCGGGCGGCGCGCTCCTCGCCGAAATGGAACAGGATGTCGGCGATCGTCTCTTCGTTTTCTTCGCGCAGAAGGTCGGCGGCCGAGCGGCCGGCCCCCTCCATTCGCATGTCGAGCGGGGCGTCGAAGCGCAGCGAGAAGCCTCGATCGGCCTCGTCCAGTTGCATCGACGAGACGCCGATGTCGAGGACGACGCCATCGACCGCGTCGATCCCGAGACCGCGCGCGACCGACTCGAGGTCGCCGAAGCGCGCCTCGATGAGCCGCAGACGGCCGCCTGATTCGGCGGCGAGGCCGCCGCCGCCGCGAACCGCGGACGGGTCGCGGTCGAGCGCGACGACCTCGGCGCCGCGATCGAGAAGGGCGCGCGTGGCGCCGCCCGCGCCGAACGTGCCGTCGACAATCACCGAGCCCGGCAGCGGCTCGAGCGCGTCCAGGACCTCGGCGAGCAAAACGGGAACATGGGGCGGCGTCTCGGTCACGCCGGCGCTCCGGCGCCCTGCCCCGCCCGCATGAGCCGGACCTGCGCCCGCGCCGCCTCCAGGTGAGCGGCGAAGCGCGACGGCTCCCAGATCTGGAACTTGTGCCCCTGCCCGACGAACACCGCCTCGTGCTCGAGGCCGAGCGACGCCTTCGTCCGGTCGTCCAGCATGACCCGCCCCTCCGAATCCATGCGCAAAATCTCGCTCGTCCCCAAAAGCGCGGTCGCGAAGGCGTCCCGGGCCGGCGAGAAAGGCGGCATCGTGGCAAGCAGCGCGTCGATTTCCGCCAAGAGCTTCAGACCGCCGCAGTCGAGCGCCGGCGCGTCCAGCGACGGATAGGCGTAGACGCCCTCGAAGCCGTCCTTCGCCAACGCCTGCCGGAACGAGGCCGGAATCGAGATCCGGCCCTTGGCGTCGAACCGGTGGGTGAAATGCGAGAGGAAGCGGTCCAAGGGGCCCCCCGACGCAAAAGCCCGCCTGCGTCCGACGAGCGGGGCTCGCAGGCGGCGGCGCGCAAGCGCGGTCTGTTGACGGGATGTCGTGGGATATCATGGGACCCCATGGGCGTCAAACAAACCCGCCGGCGATTCCCGCCCCCGAACCGGCCTTGACGGCATTAGGGGTTGTTAAGGTTAATCTTCCGTTAGGGCGGCGGGCTGAACGCGGGGAGACATGGCCCGTCGCGTTCGAGATTTGTTCAGGGTTGCACGCAGGATCCGCTGTGAAAACCCCCGAACCGCAGGTTCCAGTTCGAAGAATCGGGCGCGTCGACCAAGGAGGTCGGGCGAGAGGACGACGAAGATCGTCCACG
>NZ_JBKQOT010000884.1:0-8704 GCF_052145395.1 Roseiarcus sp. | reverse complement strand
AATATACTGGTGGTGGAGGTTGCTACATAATGCCGCGTATTAGCACACCCGCGCGCCGGAACACAACACTTGGCGCACACACGCTCAAACTGCGATCCACGCCTCGCACCAGCCTAAAGAGACAAGGCTCACAAGCGGAGCAAATAGCCTCTTTGCTTGTGTGAACCCGGACGGCCTGCTTCCGATCGAACCGGTTCGCAGCTTGTTTCAGCAACTTCGGTCAGCGCGACCAGGCGTTCAGCCAACGACAGCTTTCTCGCGTTTTGCGCGCGTTCGCAGAGCCCATCTTGAGGGCAGCAAAGGGTCGAACTGAGCCGTTCGCCGCTCAGTCGCCGAACGCCCGCAATTTGCGCAGAGCAGACGGCCGGAGTCGACGTATTGCTGCCGGTCGAGATTGCGTCCGTGGACGCCTCGATTGGGCGGATAGTGACCGTTCACCGAACGGCAGGAACGGGCGGACTTCCAGCCTTTCCTGGCAGCCTTTGTAGACCCGGTGTCTGCGTTGTGGACAGGATCACAGTCTGCCACGCCGCGAGCGCGCCGGTGCTATGGAACCGGCAACTTGCTTGAGACAATCGCCAATTCTGGTTGTGTTGATCTCCGTCGAAAGCGGCAATCCGGCGAATTTCGGGTCAGAACACGAGATACGGAGGAGAACGCAAATGAGGGGCATCAAGCTTGTTCCATTGTGCTTTGGCAGTCTCTCAGCGATTGCTTTCGCGCTTGCCGTGCCGAGCGCAACGGCTCAAGAGCTTCATGGGCATCAGGTCTGTCGCAATGTAGGCGCTTTCACGCCCGAGCAACTCGGCGATCGCGAGGGCCACGTGCTGTCGATTGGGGAAGCAAGTTGCCAGGTTACTGAAGGCCCCCTGGCCGGCGCAGTTGTGACCGAAACAGCCATGTTGGAATGGGATGGGCCGAAGGCGAAAGAGCTTTCGGATTATGGAGTTGCGCGTAAGCCGGGAGCCACAGAGGCATTTCAACATACGGACGGAACGCTTGAGGTCACGATGACCGATGGCAAACCTAGCGGTTGGACAGCCTCCGGGCATGGCATTGTAACTTTGGCGACCGGAAGTTGGGCGTCTCTGAACGGCAAGAACTACGAGTGGACCGGCAGGGGCACAGGTCCGAATGTCTTTGAGGCCGACTATACGTTCAAGTGACAGAGTAACGGCCGATTTCGGTGGACAAAAAGCGGTCACCTACAGAGTGGCCTCAAGGGAAGAAGGCTTAAGCCGCCTTAATCAGTAGCCTTTGAAAAGTAACCACCACAGCCTGCTTGCGAGTTCTCATTCTCGTCCCTCCGCGAGGACGCGCTCGGGCGAGCTGCTCCGGGAAAGGCCGCTCTTTGGCGTTTTGCGTCCGTACCGGGATTGACGGGGAACGCGCGCTTCGGGTCGATAGCGGGCCTTCGAGCAGCAACATTCGAGACCTCGTGGCGTCTCTCAAAGCCCTCGATTTTCATTGACCGCTCAGGGTCGACTCCGGCCGGGACGTGCGGCCGACGGCGTTCGACCGCAGCGCGCTCCTCAAAGGAACGCCAAGCCCCCGTTCACCGCGATCGTCTGGCCGGTGATGAAGGCGTTGCCGATGACGAGGACCGTCGCCTCAGCGACGTCTTCGGCTCGGCCCATGCGGCCTACCGGAATGCGCGCGACGACGCCCTGAGCCTTCAACGGGCCGCCCATCTCGGTGTCGGTCGGGCCGGGCGCCACGGCGTTGACGGTGACGCCGTCTTTGGCGACGCGCGCCGCGTATCCCTGCGTAAGGCCTTCGAGCCCGGCCTTGGACGCGTTGTAGGCGACGCCGACGGCGCCGGCGCCGCGCGCCGCGACGGAAGAGATGTTGACGATCCGCCCCCATTGGCGCGCCCGCATGCCGGGCAAAAACGCCTCGGTGCAGAGGTAGGCCGACTTCAAATTGGTCGCGAGCGTGCGATCGAACGTCTCTTCGCCCGCGTCGGCGATCGCCACGCCCGCATTGTTGATCAAAATGTCGATCGGGCCGAGATCGCGCGCGACGCGCTCCGCGAGGCCGAAAACTTCGGCGCCGAGCGACACGTCGGCGCGTATGGCGATGGCGTGGCCGCCGGCGGAACGGATGCGCTCGACGACGGCGTCGGCCTCTTCGGCGCGAGTGCGGAAATTGACCGCGACGGCCGCGCCGCACTCCGCCAGCGCGAGCGCGATCGCCCGGCCGATGCCGCGCGATCCGCCTGTGACAAGCGCGTTCCGTCCCGAAAGATCAACCCAAAGGCCATGCCTCCTCCGTCGTGTGTTCGACTCGGCTTCGCCTGAGCGCCGACGCTTTGGCCAACGATCGAGTATCGAGACCCGGGCATGGCCTTAAATCATCATAACGGCCGCAGTTACGGGGCAGGGCGCAAGGCTTCGGCGACGGCGGAGGGATTGCGGCCAATCACAACGAGATAGGCGCGCGCGGCGGCGTCGGGATCTTTGCGCCCCTGTTCCCAATCTCGCAACGTTCCAAGCGGGATATGAAACCTTGTTGCGAATTCTTCCTGCGACAAGCCGAGGGCGCGCCGAATGACGCGCACCTGGGGGGTGCGCTTCATGCGCGTGAGGTCCTCCGACGTCAGCGGCTTCGCGTCGGGGTCGGCAAGGGCGGCGGCATGACGTTCATCGGGAGTCATCGCGTCGAGCCGGCTCCAATCGTGGTTAGCTGTTCTGCTCATGGTACCGCCGTTGCTCAATAGGCTCCGCCCCTCGCGCCGAAATCAGGCGGATGCGCTCGTCTCGCATGGTGTAAACGACGACCAAGAGGCGCTGTCGCGCCATCCCTATGAGGAGGAATCGATCCTCGCCGTACTCTTCGCGGTCATCGATCAACTCGATCGCAAACGGGTCTTTGAAGACATCGCGCGCAGCTTCGAAGGTGACGCCATGCTTTGTGAAGTTCGAAGCGGCCTTGGCGTCATCCCACTGATAATGACCGTCGTCCATTAGGTACTGCATAGCCGTAGTTTTGTCAAGGGCCAACGATTCCTTTCGCCCACTATTCCGCTCCCTATAAGCCCTTGATTTCTGACCCGCTCCGATTTTTCCGCTCGCCGCCCTTGCGCGGCCACAAGCGCGGGCCAATCTGATAGGCGCTCGAGCGACCGCCGGCGGTGGCGTTGCGGCCTTGGGCCATTGGAGGTCCTTTATGGGCACGGCTGACAATACGTGGGGCGGCGCGCGGGAATTCGGCCCGGGCGACTGGGCGAACGCCCGGTGGCGGCGCAGCGGCACGCGCTGGACGGCGTTCGAGATCATCGCTCTCGTTCTCGGCTTCATCGTCTTCTGGCCGATCGGCCTGGCGATCCTCGGCTACAAGTTCTGGCAGCGCCGTTCCGGCGGCCCCGATCTGCAGACCTTCGTGACCGACAAATGGCAGGGCGCGCGTACGATGATGTCCGAGAATTCTTCCTGGAGCTGCGGCTCCGCCATGCGGCGCGCGAGCCGCTTCTATAGCCCCTCGACCGGCAACATGGCCTTCGACGAGTGGCGCGAGGCCGAGCTCGCCCGGCTCGACGAGGAGCGCCGCAAGCTCGACGACGCGCAACGCGAGTTCGCCGAGTATGTCGAGGCGATCCGCCGCGCCAAGGACCGCGAGGAGTTCGAGCGGTTCATGGCCGAGCGCCGCGCGAGACCCGCGAACGGCGGCGGTCAGCCGAGCGGCCAGCCAGGCTGACGACACGCCTCAAAGTTCGATCAGACAAGGAAAGCCCCTCTGTCCGCCGACAGGGGGGCTTTCTTGCGCTTGACGATCTTCGCTCACGCAATGGTATGCTCCGACGCCTTCCCTTTCCGGAGCACTTCATGCGCCGCCCATCGCTTCTGGTTTCCGCCGCTCTCGCCCTTGCCGCCTCCGTCAGTCTCGCCGCCGCAAAAGACAGCGTGACGATCGGCATGGTGCTCGAGCCGCCAGGGCTCGATCCGACGACGGCGCCCGCCGCCGCGATCGGAGAAATCACGCACGGCAACATTTTTGAGGGCCTGACGAAGATCAACGAGGACTTCTCGGTGACGCCGCAGCTCGCCGAGAAATGGACCTTCTCGCCCGACCTGAAAACCCTGACCTTTACCCTCAAGCCGAACGTCAAGTTCCAGGACGGAGAGCCGTTCTCCTCGAAGGACGTCAAGTTCTCGTTCGAGCGCTTTGGCGCCAAGGATTCGACCAACAAGGACAAGGGCTTCTTCGCCTCGATCGAATCGATCGAGACCCCCGACCCGCTGACGGTCGTGCTTCACTTCAAGGCCCCGAGCTTCGAGGCGCTGTTCCACCTCGGCATGAACACCGCTGTGATCCTCGACGAGAAGAGCGCGGCGAACGAGGCGACCGCGCCGGTCGGCACCGGCCCCTACAAGCTCGGCGCGTGGACGAAGGGCGCTTCGATCACGCTCGACAAATGGGACGGCTATCGCGACGCGGCGAAGATCCCCCTCGCGCACGCCACCTTCCGCTTCATCTCCGATCCGTCGGCGGCGGTGGCGGCGATGCTCGCCGGCGACGTCGACGCCTTCCCGCGCTTCGCCAACGTCCAGGCGCTCGACCAGTTCAAGTCGGACCCGCGCTTCGAGGTGCTGGTCGGCGGAACCGAGGGCAAGACGATTCTGGCGATGAACAACAAGAAGAAGCCGCTCGACGACCTCAAGGTGCGTCAGGCGATTGCCTACGCCATCGACCGCAAGGCGATCATCGACGGCGCGATGAACGGGATCGGGACGCCGATCGGCAGTCACCTGACGCCGAACGATCCGGGCTACGTCGACCTGACCGGCCTCTATCCGCACGACCCGGAAAAGGCGAAGGCGCTGCTCAAGGAGGCGGGGGCGACGACCCCGCTCGACCTCACGCTGATCCTGCCGCCGCCGCCCTATGCGCGCCAGGGCGGGGAGATCATCGCCGCTCAGCTCGCCGACGTCGGCATCAACGCCAAGATCGAGAATGTCGAATGGGCGCAGTGGCTGTCGGGGGTCTACAAGGACCACAACTACGACCTGACGATCATCAGCCATGTCGAGCCGCTCGACATCGGCATCTACGCCAACCCGAACTACTATTTTCAGTACGACAGCCCGGCGTTCCAGGAGATCTACAAGAAGGTCACCACCGCGCCGGATCTCGACGCCTACAAGGCGGCGCTCACCGAGGCGCAGAAGCAGCTTGCCGCCGACGCGGTCAACGCCTTTCTCTTCCAGCTTCCCAACGTGTCGGTCGCGAGCGCCGACCTGAAGGGCCTGTGGAAGAATGCGCCGATCTTCGTCAACGACCTTTCGGAGATGTCGTGGAAGTGATCGGGAAGGCCTGAGGTGCAGCCATTCCGGTTGTCGGCGCTCGAACTTTTGAGCGCCTATCGTGGGCGAAAACTCACGCCGGCCGAGGCCATGGCCTCGGTGATCGAGCGGATCGAGGCCTTCGAGCCGCATATCGCGGCGACTTGGCTCTACGCGCCCGAGCGCGCGCTGAAAGAGGCGCGCGCCTCGGAGGCGCGCTGGATGAAGGGCGAGCCGATCGGCCCGCTCGACGGCGTGCCGGTCACCGTCAAGGACAACATCGCCACCCGGGGCGAGCCGACTCCGGTCGGCACGGCGGCGAGCGACATGACGCCGGCTGAGGCCGACGCGCCGCCCGCAGCGCGGCTCCGCGAGGCGGGCGCGATTGTGTTCGCCAAGACGACCATGCCGGACTACGGCATGCTGTCGTCCGGCCTGTCGAGCCATCACCCGCTCGCACGCAACCCCTGGAAGCTCGACCGCAATCCGGGCGGATCGTCGGCGGGCGCGGGCGCGGCGGCGGCGGCGCTCTACGGGCCGTGCCATGTCGGCACCGACATCGGCGGCTCGATCCGCCTGCCGGCGGGGTGGTGCGGGATCGTCGGCCTGAAGCCGTCGGCCGGGCGCGTGCCGATCGACCCGCCCTATATCGGACGCGTCGCCGGCCCGATGACCCGCAGCGTCGCGGACGCCGGCCTGATGATGGCGACGCTGACGCTGCCGGACGCGCGCGACTATACGAGCCTCGAATATCGGACGCTCGACTGGGCGGTCCGGCCGGCGCGGCTCGCCGGCTTGCGTGTCGGGCTGTTGCTGGAGGCGGGTTGCGGCGTCCCGCCGACGGCGGAGGTCCGGGCGGCGATCGAGCAGGCGGCGCGGGACTTCGAGGCGGCGGGCGCCCGCGTCGAGCCGATCGGGCCGTTCCTGACCCAGGACATGCTCGACGGAGTCGACCATTTCTGGCGCACCCGGGCGCTGGTCGACATGAACGCGCTCGCGCCGGAAAAGCGCGCGGCGGTGCTGCCGTTCATCCGCGACTGGGCCGATTCGGCGAACGGCTTTTCCGGAGAGCACGTCTTCCGCGCCTTCAGCCAGAGTCTTGCGATGCAGAAGGCGGCGGCCGGGGCGACGCAAGCGTTCGATGTTGTGCTGACGCCGACCGCGCCGATGACCGCCTTCCCGGCGGAATGGGCCTCGCCGAGCCGCGACCCCCTAAACCCGCTTCCGCACATCGGCTTCACCGTCGCCTTCAACATGTCGGGCCAGCCGGCGCTCTCGATTCCCTGCGGCTTTTCGAGCGAAGGCCTGCCGATCGGCCTCCAGATCGTCGGCCGCCGCTTCGACGACGTCGGCGTGCTGTCGGTCGCGCGCGCCTACGAGGAGATCCGCTCGGCGGTCATTCTGCCATGGCCGGAGCCGCCGGGAAATTGAAGGCGTCCGAAGAACTGCTTGATTAACGACGCCGAACGCACAGGCGGTCCCGACGACGGCCGCATCCACTCTGAATGTTTGAGTTCAACGCTAAACCATTTCCGAGAGGTGCGGTTCGGTCCGATGGAGAAGAAACTAACCAAGAGCGAGGCCGAGCTTATCGCGACGGTTGCAAACATTGTCGATCCGGATGCCTGCCTGCGCTTCGCTCAGCGCGCAAAGGACCGGGGTATGCTCGCGCTGGCGGCCGCGTGCGAAGAGCATGCGAAGACGCTCGGGCCGGTCAAGAAGTTGGGCACTCGAAAGTTGTCAATGTCCCCAAGCGTGGCGACGATTGTCCCGATGAAGACGCATGTCGTAGCGGAAGAGGCGCTCACGATCCTGGAAGCGGACTACCGAGCAAACCTGCCCCCAACCACCTATGGCCAACTGGCTCGACGCTGTGGCTTTGAAGGGCAGAACATTCGCTGGTTCGGGCAGGTCACCGATTTGATCGACGCCGCGTGCGCGCTCGCGGGCGTTCCCAGCTTTGCGCTTGTGCGCGTACTTGAGGCGAACGGCAACATCAACCACGCCGCCTGGCGCAAAGGGTACGAACACTTGCGCGATGCGATCATCGCGAAGGCGCAAGCCGGAATATGGACTGATAATGACTCGGACTTTACGAAAATTCGTGACGCGCTGGCTTTATTCTCCGCACATGCCTTAGGAAACAAGAAAGCGTGGGACTACGTGATTACACAGATCGACATAAACAAGTGGGCGGGAGCGACGGGCTGAAAGCGACGCCTCTGCCCTCGGGGTCCGGACTCGCTCCGACGATAGCAGCGACCCGGGATTCCTGTCATCCCTTGGGGTTGGTCGAGGGCACCAAGGACGTCCCGTTCCACTCCGCCACCAGATCCGACAGCATCGGCACGTAGTCCTCGCCGTGGCCGGTCGCGACGGCCTGCGCGAAAGAATTGCGCACCGCCGCTCCGACCGGATTGGCGACGCCGAGCGCGAGCGCGAAGCCGGCGAGGTACGTCATGTCCTTCGAGGCGTTCGTGAGGGTGAAGCGATGGGCGTTGCGGTCGCGCTCGATCACGTACTTCCGAAAGGTCTGGTAGAAGAGGCAGTCCATGCGGCCGTCGCGGATGACCGCGTCGAACACCGTGGGAGACAGCCCCGCCTTGGCCCCCACCGTCAGGGCTTCCGAGTAGAGCGCCGCGTAGCCCATCGAGACAAAATTGTTGAGGAGCTTCATCGTGTGGCCGGTGCCGACAGGCCCGGTCTCGACGATGCGGCCGGCGAACGCCTCAAGGATCGGCCGCGCGCGTAAAACCGCGGCGGGATCGCCGCCGACCATGACGTCGAGCGTCCCCTCCCAGGCGTCCTTCGGGGTGCGGCTCAAGGGGGCGTCGACGAACGCGATCCCCTTCGGCGCCAGCTCGGCGGCGAGTTTTCGGGTCGAGGCCGGCTCGGAGGTCGAGCAGTCGATAATCATGAGGGGCTTGCCCGCCGCGGCGAGGCCGTCGGGCCCCAGCACGACCGTCTCCACTTGCGGCGAGCCGGTGACGCAGAGCACGACGATGTCGCTCGCCTCGGCGATTTCTCGCGCGCTCGCGGCCTCGTTCGCGCCGCGGCCTTTCAGGTCGTCCACCGCCTCGCGTTTGCGATGCGCGAGCACGGTCAGCGGAAAGCCCTTCTCGACGAGGTTCTTCGCCATGCCGTGGCCCATGAGCCCGATTCCGATGAAGCCGATACGTTCTTTCATGCGCGCCTCCTCGCAAGAGTCTCGATTGTCGCTAGCATGTCAGCTGCCTCTTGTCTTGCAAGGAGGGAAGCTCAAGGCAATCGATGCAACATGACCGCGATCCGCGGGGCCATGTCCTCCCCGCTTGTGGGGGAGGATTGAGGAGGGGGGTCGCGCCAGCCTTGAGAATTTTGGCCTCATTCCACCGGCCCTTTCACGGGTGGGCGCGACCCCCCACCCCGGCCCGCCCCCACAA
>NZ_JBKQOT010000883.1:0-8102 GCF_052145395.1 Roseiarcus sp. | reverse complement strand
GTTTTGGTGCTGGTGAAGTAACAACTATTCTTTGTCCCATTTTCCCAAGCCCACGACGCTGGATTCGCACAGGTAAAGACAGGGCTAAGGCGTCTCCGGACTCATGACGCGGCCCCGACTTTCCCATTTTGGAGTCCGTTTGGAAACGTTCGGCCGAGTCGCGCGTTCATTGAATAGCTTTGACGCCGCCATTCGACGTCGGATGAGGAAGGGAGGTCGTCATGACCCGCCGCGTTCTTGGACTCTCGGCCATCGCGCTTGGTATGGCCGCTTTTGTTTCATCGGCTCCGCTTTACGCCGCTTACGCGGACACGTCCGCGCCGGCGGCGCAGAATGCGGCGCCCTCGCTCAGCGAGCCAGCGCCCACGCCGGGCTGGGCCGAAGGCGGCCCGGCTCAAGCAGCAAGCGGGGCGGTCCCGTCGCACCACCGGGCGCGCGCCTACGCGCGCCATGAGTGGCGCAGCGCGCATCGCCACGGCTACAATCGCTACGGCTACAGTAGCGACAACCCCGTGGGCGAAGCCGCAACCGGAGTCGTCGGGGGCGTCGCCGATCTGGGTTCGGTCGCAGCGTATCCGTTCTATTGCTTCCCGAATTACGGCTCCTGCCACGTCCGCTTACCGTATCGACCCTGAAGCGGCCGCGTGCGCTTGACGAGGGGCGGCCCTCCGGCCGCCCAAGTCATTCAGCGCAGCCATTTGGCGGCGAGCCGGTCGAAGTCGCCGTCTTCGATCGCCATATGGAGCCACTGGTCGACGAACGCCTTGAGCGCGGGGTCCGGCGGCATCCAATAGGCCTTTTCGGCAAAGTCGAAGGGGCGGTCCGGATGGATGGCGCAAAGGACGCCGGGATGCAGCTTGGCCTGTAGCCGCGCCTCTGACGCGTCGGTGATCATGACGTCGCCGCCGCCGCTCGCCAGCGCATCGAAGATTGTCGTGTTGTCCGGTTGGACGACAATCTGGGCCTGACGGAGATGGGCGCGGTCGAAGCGCTCGTTCGTGCCGCCGGGGTTGACGATCACGCGGACGTCGGGCCGATCGATCTCGGACAGGGCCTGATACCTCTCCTGGTCGGCGCAGCGCGCGATAGGCGTCTTGCCGTCGCGCAGGTAGGGCTCCGAAAAGAAGCCGATCTTCTGCCTCTCGAGCGTGACCGATACGCCACCCATGGCGATGTCGAAGGTGCCGCTCTGAAGATCGTGGGAAAGCTGAGGCCAGGCAGTCGGCACGAACTCGACCTTGACGCCGAGCCCTGCGCCGAGCGCCTGCGCCATATCCACGTCAAAGCCCGAATAGGCGCCGGTCGTCTTGTCGAGCGCGGTGAACGGCCGGTAGTCCCCGGTTGTTCCGACGCGGAGCACCTGTGCGGAAAGGATCGCATCGAGGCGCGACGTTTCGGCGAGGGCCGGCTGGAGCGCCGCGCCGAGGGCGAGAATGAAAAGCCGGAGGGCCCCGCCCGAATTCATGCCGATTCGGGTCCCGAGCCGCTACGCCGCCCTGAGGAGCCGCTCGACCTCGGAAACCAGCTCGCGCAGGTGGAACGGTTTCGACAATATGCGGGCGTCCTTCGGGGCGTTGTTGTCAGGATTGAGCGCCACCGCGGCGAATCCGGTAATGAACATGACCTTGATCTCGGGGTCGAGCTCGGTCGCGCGGCGGGCAAGCTCGATTCCGTCCATCTCCGGCATGACGATGTCGGTGAGCAGCAGTTCGAACGGCTCTTCGCGCAGCCGATTGTACGCCGACATGCCGTTGTCGAACGAGGCGACGTCATACCCGGCGTTCTGAAGGGCCTTGACGAGGAACCGACGCATGTCGTTGTCGTCCTCGGCAAGGAGAATCTTGGCTGAAATCTCGACCGGCGTACGCATTCCTATCCCCCGCTCGGGCTTGCAACCTTGCCGCGCCCCGGTAAAAATTCCTTGAAGGACGCGGCAGGTTCTGGCGCACCCGGGCACCGCGATGCCATATGATAAAGCCGATGCGTGCGCCGAGAGCAAGCGCGCAGTGCGTCCGGGAGAGACAATGAAGCGATTCGAGAGGCCTGCGCCGGCGCAATTCGATCCGCCCGTCGAGACGATCGAGCCGGTCCGCCTGACCTCTCCCCTGGTGTTCAGCTCACCGCATTCGGGCTCGCTTTATCCGGACGCCTTTCTCGCTGCGTCGCGTCTGGACGCGCTGACCCTGCGCCGCTCCGAAGACGCCTTCGTTGACGCGTTGTTCCTGCCCTGCGTGGATCTGGGCGCGCCGCTCATTCGGGCGGTGTTTCCGCGAGCCTTTCTCGACGTCAACCGCGAGCCCTATGAACTCGATCCGAAAGTGTTCGATGGGCCGCTGCCCGACTTCGCCAATACGCGCTCGCTAAGGGTCGCGGTTGGCCTCGGCACGATCCCGCGCGTCGTCGGCGACGCGCAGCCCATCTACAAGCAGCCCTTGTCGCTCACCGAGGGGCTGGCCCGCATCGACGCCCTGTATCGCGCGTATCACGCCCGTCTCGAGGCGCTCATCGAGCGCGCCCGGGGGCGTTTCGGACGCGCGGTGCTGATCGACTGCCATTCCATGCCCAGCAACGCCGCCGACGTTGGCGGCTTGGACATCGTGCTCGGCGACCGGTTCGGCGCCAGCGCAGCGCCGGTGGTGATCGAGACGCTGGAGATGAGCCTCAGAGGGTCGGGATACAGGGTCCGGCGCAACAAGCCGTTCGCCGGCGGCTACATCACCGAGCACTTCGGAGCGCCCAGCGGCGGCGTTCACGCCGTGCAGATTGAGATTGCGCGCGCGCTCTACATGGACGAGCGGCTGATCGTGCGCAACGAGCGATGGACGACGCTGCGCGACGACCTCTTCATGGCGGCGAAGGCTCTCGCGGCTGAAGTCGGCGGCGCAGCGGGGTCAACGCGGCTCGCGGCCGAATAACCAGGGCGGAAACGAAAAAGACCGCTGCATCGCTGCATCGCTGCATCGCTGCAGCGGTCCGAGTCCGGGGAGGAAACGCTCGACTGAGGAGCGCATGCGTTTTTACCGCACCGCAGCAAAATGATGGTGCGCCGCACAAAAAGCAAGCGGATGGTCGCAAAAAATTCGCTTGCCTCCCTAGGTTTCAGGCAGGCGGCACAAAAAAGGAGGCCGCCATGTCACCACGGCGGCCTTCAGTCTAGGGAGGAAACGCCCAAGGAGGGCATATGCGGCAGATCATGCCGCACCGCAACAATATCGGCGCGCGGGCCCGCTCTTGCAAGAGTTTTCTTCCTCCGATACGCGGATTATCGTCGAGGGCGCTTCTGGCGGGGCAGGCGACTCTGAACGGTCTTGGCGGCCGATTTTGAACTTCGATGTATAAATTCAGCGTCTTACGCCGTTGATTCCCTCTTCAGGGGCGGCTTAGGCACTGCAAGAGCGGATGGCTGATATGCGCAAAAAGCATGCCTCAGGGCGCTATTTTGGGGGTGCAAGGTGACGGCGGTCGACTTCGCAGCCTTCGTGGAGCGGCTTGCGCAGGTCTCAGGCGAAGTGATTCTACCGTTCTTCCGCAGCGCGATCGGCGCCGAGGACAAGTCGCGCGGGGGCGTGTTCGACCCGGTGACGGAAGCCGACCGCGGCGCCGAAGCGGCGATGCGGCGCCTTATAAGCCAAACGTTCCCGGCGCATGGCGTCATCGGCGAGGAATACGGCGTCGACCGGGGCGATGCGGAATACGTCTGGGTGCTCGATCCGATTGACGGCACCAAGAGCTTCATTTCGGGCATGCCGACCTGGGGCACGCTGATCGGCCTGATGCACCGCGGCCGGCCGGTCTACGGGATGATGGCGCAGCCCTTCACGCGCGAGCGATTCTATGGCGACGGGAAACGGGCGCGCCTTCGAACCGTGGCGGCGAGCCGCGGCGATGCGCTGCCTTCCGAATGGACGACCCGGACGCTGCACACACGCGCCTGCGGCGCGCTCGCCGAGGCGACGGTGTCGACGACCAGTCCGGCGCTGATCCGCGACGCGGCCGATCTCGAAGCCTACCGGCGCGTCGAGCAGAAGGCGCGCCTGTCCCGCTACGGCGGCGACTGCTACGCCTATTGCGCGCTCGCCGCCGGTTTCGTCGATCTCGTCATCGAGACCGGCCTCAAGCCGCACGACATCGTCGCGCTCGCGCCGATCATCGAGGGCGCCGGGGGCGTCATCACGACTTGGGAAGGCGACGACGCCTCCAAGGGGGGACGTATTCTCGCCGCCGGCGACCAGCGCGTGTACGACGAGGCGCTGAGCTTGCTTCGGATGTCAGCCTGACGGCTCGGCGAAGGGGTCGAATGCCCTCGGGGTCGGGGCCGGCCCCCGGCGCGGAGCGACAAGCGCGATCAGCGAGCCGACGACGAAAGCGGCCGCGGCGGCGGCGAGCGCATCGATGAGCATATCCGTCGCGTTGGGGGGCGCGCCGAGCGCGAAAACCTTGGCGGCGGCGACGGCGACGGCCGTCAGCGCCGCGGCCGCCGCTGCGAGCGGCCCCGCGCGCGGGATCGCCGCCAGGGCTGCGATCGGCGCCGGCACGGCGACCGCAAGGGCCATCGCTGCAATCAGGGTGCTCGGCGGATCGGCAAGGCCGAAGCTGTCTGCGACAGCGCAGCAGACCACAACGGCCGTTTGCGCGACGCGCATTCGCGCGAGCCGCACGCTCGCAAGCGTCGCAAAGGGCCGGGGCGGACGGGCGAGGGCGACGCCGAAGGCGCGCGGCGCTCCCAGGACGCCGATGCTTGCGAGCGCGAGCGTCGCAGCCAGGGTTGCGGCCCCGGCGACGGACGCCGCGACCGGGCTCGCCGTCGCGGCGCCGCGGTCGACCAGGAAAACGGGAACGCCGGAAAACGACAGGGCCGCGAGCGCGATGAACAGCAGCACGCCCTCGATACCGGCTCTCACCGCCGTCCCGGCGCTCCGGCACGCGACCGTTGGCGGCGCGGCGCCGATCAGGCAAGCCGCGCCCGTTGCGGCGGCGATGAACGATGCGAGCGCCTCAGGCGAGGCGAGCGCGGGCAGGGCGGCCGCCGCCAAAACCGGGAGTTTCTCAGCCGCGGCGAACTCCGACGGAAAAGCAAGCGCGAGGAGGGCGATCAGAATGACCCCGCCGCCCGTCGCCGCCGCGCACCAGATGAGGCTCGCCAGTCCGCCCGACGCGACCGACGCCAGCAGGGCCGCCGACACAAGCGTCTCCGCCGCGGGGCGGCTCGCCGTGACCAGGGCCTCGACGACGGCGACGGCAGCCCCGAAGCCGGCGAATGCGACCAAGCTCGAGGCTGCGCCGGCGACGATGCCGAAGAGGCCTCGGACCATCAGGTTCGAGAACCGCGTGGCGACGACATCGCCGAGCGATGCCGCTCCGAAACGCCGGATGAGCGGCCCCAGCGCCGCTGCGCCGAGTCCGACGCCAACCATTGCGCCCGGCCAGACGGTTTGCGCAGGCGACGCCGTCTGCATTCCCAAGCCGACCGCGGCGCCCGCTGTGACGGCGGCGACGGCAAGCGCGACGTAGGTCAGCGGCGCGCGGCGGCCGGCGGCGATGAACAGGGCCAGCGTCGCATTGCGGGCGCCGACGCCGAAGACCACGAGCGCGATCAGGGCGAGGACGGGGCCGAGCGCCCGGACGAGCCGGTCCGGCGCGCCGGCCCGGTCGAGCGCCGCGATGGCCACGACGCAGACCGCGAAAGTCGTCGCGGCAAACGCCGTCAGCCCGGCGATGCGGTTGGATTGGGGCTCGGAAGACATGGAATTAGCAGCCCGACGGAGGCTCAAGTCTTAGCGACTTCGCGAGCCCTGCGCCAATCGACGCCTGCCGCCGCGCGGGGCGGTTTCGCCCGCGCCTCACGCGACCTTGGTCTTTTTGTTCTTCTTGCCGGTCTTTTCGGGACCCTTGGCCTTCGCGCTAGCGGGCTTCACGACAACGGGCGGCGCATACCCGTGCGGGCCGCACCAGCCGGGCAGATAGTCCGCCTCTCCGGTCTTGGCGAGGTTGAGCGCCTCGGCGACGGCGGCGTTGAAGTCCGCCTTGATCGTCTTGGCCTTGATGCGGGCGCGAAGGAAGTCGGCCCACAGGAACTCGGCGAAGGGCGTTGAGTCCTTGGCGAAGCCGCCGTTGTAACGCAGTTCTCCGGCCAGCGAACGATAGGGGTCGTCCTCCAGGCCCGTCACTGTCTTCGGCAGGTCCGCATAAGGACGCCTGCGCCCTGTGCCGTCGTACGGATGAGTCCACCCCTTGAAACTCATCATGTTCCAGAAATGGTTTTCCGGCATGCGGCTCAGGTCCGCGACCACGGTGACGAAAACGCTCTCCACGCCCTCCTCGTGCAAGGCGAGCGCGAGATGATGGTGATCGATCACGTAGTGCTGGCCTCCGAGCCCGATGATTGTCGGGACCATGTGCTGGGCGAGGAACTTCGGCAGGTCGGTCGCGGTTGCTTTCTTCCATTGATCGCGCTTTCGGGCGACCTCCTGTCTGCCGACCGTCATCTGCGTCGGCCGCAGACTGAGGATCGGGGTGGTGTGCAAGACGACGTCCGGGGCGTTCATCGAACAAAAACCTCGAATCGAAACGAATGTCGTAAAATTGTCATGCAGGGACGCCGCCGTCGAGCGGTTTTCCCTGAATTGTTGTGGATCGGATCCCGCGCCGCGACGCCGTCGTCATTTGACCCTCTGATGAAATCGTGATTTGTCCCGCCGCGAATCCAAGAAGACGACTTTTGACGAGACCATCCAGCGATGCGTTCTGAACGCTACAACGTGCGCGAATCCGAGGCGAAATGGCGCAAGGCCTGGGCCGAGGCAGACGTCTTCAAGACGCTCAACGACGATCCACGGCCAAAGTACTACGTGCTGGAAATGTTCCCGTACCCATCGGGCCGCATCCATATGGGGCATGTGCGAAATTACGCGATGGGCGACGTTGTCGCCCGCTTCCGGCGCGCGCGCGGTTATAACGTGCTGCATCCGATGGGATGGGACGCTTTCGGCATGCCGGCGGAAAACGCCGCGATGAAGAACGACACTCATCCGGCGGCCTGGACCTACGCCAACATCGACGCGATGCGGGCCCAATTGCAATCGATGGGTCTGTCGCTCGACTGGTCGCGCGAGATCGCGACCTGCGACCCGAGCTACTACCGCCACCAGCAGAAGCTGTTCCTCGATTTCCTCGCCGCAGGTCTCGTCGCGCGCAAGAAGTCGAAGGTCAACTGGGACCCGGTCGACCACACCGTTCTCGCCAACGAGCAGGTGATCGACGGCCTGGGCTGGCGCTCGGGCGCCGTCGTCGAGCAGCGGGAGCTGACGCAATGGTTCCTCAAGATCACTGACTTTTCCGATGATCTGCTCGCGAGCCTCGACCGGCTCGACCGCTGGCCGGAAAAGGTGCGCCTCATGCAGCGCAACTGGATCGGCCGCTCCGAGGGCCTGGTGGTCCGGTTCGTCATCGACCAGGCGACGGTCGGCGCTCTCAAGGGCGAGCCCGACACGAGCGAACTCGAGATCTACACCACGCGTCCCGATACGCTGTTCGGGGCCAAGTTCATGGCGATCGCGCCCGATCATCCGCTGGCCGCCGCCGCGGCGCGGCATGATCCGAACCTCGCCGCCTTCATCGAGGAGTGTCGCAAGGTCGGAACCTCGGTCGCGGCCATCGAGACGGCGGAAAAGAAGGGCTACGACACCGGGCTGCGCGTTCTGCATCCTTTCGATCCCGACTGGCGCCTGCCGGTCTATGTCGCCAACTTCATCCTGATGGATTACGGCACGGGCGCCATTTTCGGCTGTCCGGCGCAAGACCAGCGCGACCTAGACTTCGTCAACGTCTACGGGCTCGGCGCGACGCCGGTCGTCTGCCCGCCGGGAGTGGACCCCGCGACCTTCACGGTCGACAAGGTCGCCTATGACGGCGACGGACTGATGATCAACTCGCGCTTCCTCGACGGGATGACGATCGAGGCGGCCAAGGAGGAGGTCGCGGGGCGGCTCGAAATGGTGACGATCGGCAATCGTCCGCAGGCCAAGCGGCAGGTCAACTTCAAGCTGCGCGACTGGGGCATATCGCGCCAGCGCTACTGGGGCTGCCCGATCCCGATCATCCAT
>NZ_JBKQOT010000882.1:0-4543 GCF_052145395.1 Roseiarcus sp. | reverse complement strand
CTATCGGGCGCGGGAGTATGATGGACCGGCACTGTACGCCGACGCGGGCAAAACGCTTCACGCGCGGACCGTCAGCAGTTGTCGGAGGACATGCCGCTCGACCGATCCACGAAGCAGCACGCTGTGACTCTTGTCTCTGCTTGGTGAGCGCGGTGGGAATCGAACCCACGACCCTCTGATTAAAAGTCAGATGCTCTACCTATTGAGCTACGCGCTCGCGCCAGACGCCAAGGCGCTCCGTGCCTACCGCGTCAGCCTCCGAGGGTCAATTGCAAACCGCGGCTGTCCGCGCACGGAAAAAAGCAGGGCGCGGCGCAGCGGCCTTTGTGCTTCGCCCTTCCGCCGCGCCTCACGCAATCGAGGCCTTCGGCGGCGGCGCGGCGCTGGCCGGGTCCGGGAGGCTTTGCCAGCGCGCCCCCAGTCAGCCGCGCGCGAAGACTGACGCCGAGCGCGCCGCTTTCAGCTTGGCGAAATCCTCGCCGGCGTGATGCGACGAGCGGGTCAGCGGCGAGGACGAGACAAGCAGAAAGCCCTTGACCGCCGCGATCGTCGCGTATTCGGCGAATTCCTCCGGGGTGACGAACCGCATCACCGGGTGGTGCTTCGGCGTCGGCTGGAGATATTGGCCGATGGTCAGGAAATCGACATCGGCCGAGCGCATGTCGTCCATCATCTGCAAGACCTCGTTGCGCTCCTCGCCGAGGCCGACCATCACGCCCGACTTGGTGAAGAGCGTCGGGTCGAGTTCCTTGGCGCGCTGCAACAGCCGCAGCGAATGGAAATAGCGTGCGCCGGGCCGAACGCCGAGATACTTCGACGGCACGGTCTCGAGATTGTGGTTGAAGACGTCCGGTTTCGCTTCGACGACGGTCTCTAGCGCCCCCTGCTTGCGCAGGAAATCGGGCGTCAGCACCTCGATCGTCGTCCCAGGCGCCGCCTCCCGGATCGCGCGGATGGTTTTTCCGAAATGCCCGGCCCCGCCGTCGGCCAGGTCGTCGCGGTCGACCGAGGTCACCACGACGTGTTTGAGCCCAAGTTTGGCGACCGCGTCGGCGACCCGCGCGGGCTCCCCGAAGTCGAGCGGGTTCGGCAGGCCGGTCGCGACGTTGCAGAAGGCGCAGGCGCGGGTGCAGGTCTCGCCCATGATCATGAAGGTCGCGTGGCGCTTGTCCCAGCATTCGCCGATGTTGGGACAGCTCGCCTCCTTGCAGACCGTGGTGAGCTTGTGCTCGCGCACCAGCGCCCGCGTCTCGGCGAAGACGGGCGATCCCGGCGCCTTGACGCGGATCCAGGCGGGCTTCCGAGCGACCGGGTTGTCCGGCCGGTGCGCCTTCTCGGGATGGCGGGGACGCTCAGGCCGCGGGCTTTCCGCGACGGTGTCGATGAGCCGGGTCATGACGGTTATGTAGGGCCGGCCCCGGCGGCGGTCAAACGCATGGCTTCGCCCATTCGTCCGCGGGGCGCACCGAACGGAGCCTCGCATTCTTGTGCTACGCATCAAGGCGGACCTGGGGCGCGATCGACACCGTCGGGCTCGATCCGTTCGGTAACGCCATCCGCTTCTGCGAACCGATCGAGCCCGACGGAGCGGCCTGACGCAGATCAAGCAAGGTGTGCGCGATTCCGCTAGGGTGACCCGGTCCTGAGGATCCTGCGGCCATGTCCGGTCGAGCGTTTCGCGTCGTTCTCGACCACCCGGCGATCGCGCTCGGCCTCGTCGCGCTCGGGGTGCATCTCTGGGTGAACGGTTCCTACGGCTATTTCCGCGACGAGCTCTATTTCATCGTCTGCGGGCGCCATCCGGCGTGGGGCTATACCGACCAGCCGCCGCTGACGCCGTGGATCGCAGCGGCGTCGCAGGCGGCCTTCGGCTCGCTCCGGGGCTTGCGGCTCGTTCCGGCGTTGTCGTCGGCGGCGCTGGTCGCCCTCACGGCAGAGGCGGCGTCCATGCTCGGCGGCGGGCTCTACGCCCGCTGGCTCGCCGGCCTCACCGCGCTCGTCGGCGGCTTTTTCCAGGCGGTCGGAGCCCTCTTGACGACCGACTCGCTGCAGCCCCTGGCGTGGCTCGCCGTCGCGCTCTGCATCATCAAGGCCGAGCGGGACGACGATCCGCGCTGGTGGTATGCCGCGGGCGCGATCGGAGGCGCGGCCTTCCTCGCCAAGTACACGGTCGCGCTCTATCTCGCCTCGCTCGCGCTCGCTCTGCTTTTGACCCCGCAGCGGCGGCTGCTCGCGCGATGGGAGCCCTGGACGGCGGGCGCGTTCGCTGCCGCCATCGCCGCGCCGAATCTCGTGTGGCAGGCTGAGAACGGCTGGCCTTTCGTTGCGCACACCGCCGTGCTGGCGGCGGAAAAGAACATTCCCTTTTCGCCGGCGTCGTTCCTTTTGCAGGAGGTGGTGATCCTCGGTCCCGCCACGGCGCCCGTGTGGATCGCGGGGCTCGCCGCCTTCGCGTTCTGGCCGCGCTTCGCGGCCTATCGCTGGGTCGCGATCAGCTGGGCGATCCTGATCGCCGCGGCGCTGATCGGGCGCGGAAGGCCCTATTACATCGCCCCGGCCTACGCGCTTCTCATGGCCGGCGGCTCCGTGGCCCTCGAAGCCTGGCTGCCGCGCGTCGCCAAACCCGTGCTTGCGGCCGTGGTCTTCGTCGTGGGCGCGCTCTTTGCGCCCCTGTTCCTCCCCATCCTGCCGGTCGACGCCTTTATCGCCTATCAGCATGCGCTCGGCTTCAGGCCAAGCACCGGCGAAAGGCTCAAGCTCGGCGAACTGCCGCAATATTACGCAGACCAGTACGGCTGGCCCGACATCGCCAAAGCGCTCGGCGAGGCCTATCAGACCCTGCCTCCCGAGGACCGGGCCCGCGCCGCGGTCTTCGCCTGGAACTACGGGGACGCCGCGGCGGCCGACGTCTTCGGCGCGCCCTGGTCCCTGCCCCCCGCGATCAGCGGCCACGAGAATTATTATCTGTGGGGCCCGCGCGGCGCGGACGGCAGCGTCGTGCTGGTGTACGGGGGCCAGCGCGAGTGGCTCGTCCCGATGTGCCGCACGGTCGAGCCGGTCGGCCATGTCGACAATCCGTACGGCATGCCGGAGGAGTCCGGACAGACCGTCTGGCTTTGCCGCGACGTGCGCGCGCCGTTCGAAAAACTCTGGCCAAAGCTGCGTCACTTCGGGTGAGCGCCATCCAAACGCATTCGGCGGCGTATAACGAATGTCGCAGCAGGAGGGGCCATGTCCGCCGATTCGAGCAAGACCGTCGTCGTCACCGGCGCGTCCACCGGCATCGGCTGGGGATGCGTGAAGGTTCTGACCGAAGACGGCTGGCGCGTCTTCGCCGCCGTGCGCCGGACGGAGGACGCCGAGCGTCTCACAGCGGCGTTCGGCGACGCGGTCCGGCCGCTCATCCTCGACGTCACCGACTCGAAGGGGGTCGCGGCCGCAGCGTCCGAAGTGGACGCCGCGCTCGGCGGCAAGACCCTGGCAGGCCTCGTCAACAACGCGGGGATCGCCGTGGCCGGCCCCCTGCTCCATCTCAAGATCGAAGCCTTCGAGCGTCAGCTCGCCGTCAACCTGACCGGTCCCCTGATCGTCACGCAGGCCTTCGCCCCGCTCCTCGGCGCCGACCGGTCGCGGTCCGGTCCGCCCGGACGCATCGTCATGATGTCGTCGGTCGGCGGGCTCAGCGCCCCTCCGTTCGTCGGCGCCTACAGCGCGTCGAAATTCGGGCTCGAAGGCCTGTCGGAGTCGTTGCGCCGCGAGCTGATGCTCTACGGAATCGACGTCGTGATCATCAACCCGGGCGTCGTCGCCACCCCGATCTGGGGCAAGTCCGGCCGCGTCAATGCGGACTTCGCCGGCACGCCGTACGCCGCCGCCGTCGCCAAGGTGAAGGCCACCATGCTCGCCATGGGCAAGGCGGGCCTGCCGCCCGAGCGGATCGGCGAAGCCGTCCGGACGGCGCTCTCCGCGCAGCGGCCGAAGGTTCGCTATATCGTGACGCCGACGCCCCTCCAGGACTTTTTCGCCCGAAACCTGCCGAAGCGTCTTGTCGACCGCCTGATGGCCGACCGGCTCGGGCTTGCGCCCTCGTGCCGCCGCTGACGCGCCCGCGCTTCCGGCGCGGGCGCCAATGCTACATCCTGCCCGGCAGCGTCATGGGATCGAATTTAACCATCTTGGCCTTCCGGTATTCCTGCGGCGTCTTCACCTGGAGAACGAGAAAACCTTTGTCGCCGGGGACTTCGACCATCACCAGTCCGCCGTAACCCTCGAACTAGCTCCTGAGCTTGCCGTCGTTGGTGTATTCTTTCAGGACGGTTTCGTCGGCTTTTTTGACCTCGCCGTTATTCACTCCGCAGACCGTCCCGTCGCCGTTGCTGATCACCCAGTGGCCGTTCCAGCCTCCCTTCCCGGTGTTCTCATCCCACAAGTGAATGACGAACCCTTTCTGGACGGCCGGCAGCACGCTGTCGCTCTTGAACGGGGCGGCTGGATCCCACACGACCTCGCCGTCGCCGAACAGCTCTTTGAGCGGCCCGCTGCC
>NZ_JBKQOT010000881.1:0-4540 GCF_052145395.1 Roseiarcus sp. | reverse complement strand
CGAGGCGACAATCGAATCCTCACTCGCATGGCTCCAATTGGCCCTCGCTTTCCTCCTTATGCGAAGGATTGCGCGGAAAAACGAAGCCGTTTGAATTTCGAGTCGGGCTCTAAGGCGCGTTCGCCTTAGTGTGTTTTACGCGTAAAGCATTCCTACAATTTAAGTGTTCGACTGCCGCGCGTTGTTTCTCTACCTCCTCGCGCGCCAAGTCCCTCGCGCTGCCGGCGGCATTTTGCGCTTTGCCGGCCAACCGCTCGGCGACGCCGTCGGCCGCCAGTTGCGGATTTCCGACGATAGCGCCGAAACCTTGGATCAACGCGCCTTTGACTTGATGGGCGATGCCCTTGATGCGATCGGCGTCCACCCCGATCAGTTGATCCCCGCCAGCGCCGGCAACGTTCTGTTCGTCGCCGATTGCCCGCTCGGCGGCTCCATCAGCCGCCAGCTTCGCGTCGCCGATGGCTTTGCCTAGACGCTCCATGACGGCCCCTTTGACTTGATGGCCGATGCCCTCGATGCGATTGCTTTCCATAAGAATGTCCTAACTTGTTCTTGTTAGACTTAAGCCGCCTTGGGCTTTCGGTCCCGATCGCAGCCCAGTAGCCAGAGATGGCGCCGTCGTTTTGGGCGATTGGCCATCAAGCATCCCGACAAAAAAGACGCCCGACGCGACAGCCAAAACGTCGCATACAGCCCCGACGGCGCCGCTCACCGGAAAAACAAGCCCAATACCGATAGCGAGCATTGTTGCGCATATCAATCCGGTTAACGCGATCTGCGAGATCTTAAGCATTTACTCTCGCTTCTCTTCGGCTGCTCCCTCGTATTAGTCAATATGCGAGGAAAAATCCGCCGCTTTCAGCGGCCGTCGAGGCGAAAGGGCTTCGATTGCGCATCATTGTTTTGACTTTCGTTCGACATCGCTGCACCGATCAGTTCACAGCCGATCATGGGCAAGGATGCCGAAACCCATCATAGCCGAGATAGCTCCCACTTGCCGGATCGTAGGATCTGTAAGTTTGTTCGCAGTACGCTACCAAATCGCCGCTGTTATACACAACAGGAGCGGCGTCGGTATACACGTAACCTGGATCTGAATACACGGGATAAGTCTCGGCCGGGTAGTAGCCCTGGTTCTGAGAAGCGATGGCTCCGCCGATTAGTGCGCCCGCCGCCACGGCTGCGACGCCGGCCCCAACGCCATATCCCGGCCCCTGACCGTGCGCATAGCCGCGATATTGATGTTGAGATCGCGCCGGGCCATGACCAGCGTAACTATGACTCATACGTGGATGGGCCGCTCCGTAATCGGCCTGCGACAAGGCGGGCGCCAACGGAATCATCAAAGTGGTTACGACAACGAAGCCGCCAAACAAAAAGCTCTTCATTTGAACCTCCAAGTTCAAGCTAAATCATAGCGGGTGCTGCAAGGATGGGATAGGTTCGGAAAATACCCATTCTACAGTCGCGCAGCCCCTACGAGTCGCAGGGGGTCAGGTCGTTTCCGATTCTATTTTTCCGATTCTCAGCCGAGGATGACCAATCGTGTATTCGTGTCCATGGCCGTGGTTCCCAAGCGCGCGTCGAACGGACTACCGTCGCCAGTGACCGCCGTGATTTGCGTGGAACTGCCGCTCCCGCAAGAAGCGGGCATTCAGATCGGGCCGTGGACTTCGCAGTTTGCAAGATTGCGGCTGTCTCCTCGAACACGCGGTCGCGAAAGGGGCGAGGCATTTAATTTACGACCGTCCCAGAGAATACGTTTGCCGTTGAGTTTGCGGCAGGGCCAGAATCTAAGACCTCCCCGGATGGAATGAGGATTGATGGAAAGAGTCTCGCGATGCCGTCGCGGAGACGAGTTAGGGGAGTCGTTTCCCGCACGTCTCAACTTCGCCTAGGTACTTTCCGAAGCTACTGCGCCGACTACCTTCGTGATTGAGTAAGGGTTGGTACGCGCCAAATTCGGTCGGATGCTTGGCGCTATGTAGGAGTAAAACCCCATGCACCCGATCGCGGCGCGTAGCGCAATTCGGCCAGTTCTAACGCAATTGTTCCCGGAATTGGTCGATACAATCGAGGCCCGATCGGCGATTAGCGCCGGGCCGAGTAGGCCGCTTCACGGGGAGGCCGCGATGTACAAAGTACTCGCTCTAGGCATCGACAGCGTCTGGCCCCAATATCACGTGTTCGCGTCCCGCGCCGCCGCGGAGCGGTGCATCATCCGCTTCGAGGCCGAAGGATTTCGCGCCAAGATCTACCGCACCGCGTGACGGCCAATCGAGGAGATCGGCTCAAGACGATCATCATCGCCGGCACACTTGGGAAGTGAACGTCTCAGGTCGCTGAGCCTCTTGTCCGGAATTCGCAGCAAGAGAAAGTATTGCTTTTGACGGGGCGCGATCGATCTTGAGGCGAAGGCGAAGCGCGAGTGCGCCGGGTGCGGGTCCATATTTACTGGCTTCCATGTAAGGGGCACGTGGACGAGCGCAGAGAGGAGGGGACAACGCGTCGTCGCGCGCCTCGCAGAGAAGCGAGGAGGTTTCGATGGTCAAGCTGAACTCTTTACGAGACATTTGCGGCATCGCGACTGCTGTCATCGCGCTTTCGACGACAGCGCCAAGCGCGGTCGCGCAAGAGATGACTTTCACATTCACCTGTCAGGCCGTCGGCGGCGGCGCGCCCGAGCCGCTCGGAGATCGCGAGGGCCATACGATCCAGGTTGGCGAGTATAGTTGTCGCATCGATTCGGGCCCGATGAGTGGCGGCGTCACGACCGGCAGGAACATCTGGGAATGGGACGGGCCGAACGCTGTTATGCGCTCTGACAGCGGCGTCGCCCGCAACGCGGGCTCCACTTTGGTGTGGCAGGGCACAGAGGGCAAACTCGCTCTGACGATGGCCGACGGCAAAGTGACCGGCTGGACCGGCTCGGGAAAGGGCGCTAACCTGATCGCGACCGGCGCTGCGGCGTCGCTCGCCGGCAAGCCATATACCTGGACGGCAAAGTCCACCGGCCCGGCGACATGGACGATTGAAAGCAAGGAGTAATAGCGCGACAAAGAGGCCGCCGCGTCTGAGCGCGGTAAGCCTCCTCTCGAGCGAAGCGGCCGCCAGTGGTTCCCGGCGGCCATCCCCGCGCCAACCGGCTTCACTCAGAGAGAGGATCACGCGTCGGGCGAGAGGAATCGCGTCAAAATCATCCCGAAACCCCTCTCGAAGCTCATTGTCGATTGATGGCCGGCTACAGGTCGAGAAGCTTGATCAGCTTCAACCGGGCGCGGTTCACGCGACTCTTGACCGTTCCAAGCTCTACCTGGCAGATTGCGGCCGCTTCTTCATATGTATGACCGCTCGCGCACACGAGGATCAGGACTTCCCGTTGGTCGGCCGGAAGCTTGGCCAATGCTCTGCGAAAGTCTTGCAGATCGACATGGCCTTCCTGATCCCCCGGGACCGCGAGACGACCCGCGTACACGCCGTCGCCGTCCTGCACCTCGCGGGCGCGCTTGCGACAACTGGAATAAAAGACGTTCCGCAAGATCGTCAGCAACCAAGCCTTCAGATTTGTCCCGACTCGAAACTGTTCAGATTTGCTCCATGCGCGCAGAAGCGTTTCTTGCACGAGGTCATCGGCGGCCGATACTGACCCGGAAAGAGAAACCGCGAATGCCCGCAAATTCTTAATTTCGGAGATGAGGTCGTCCCTGAAGTCGTCCGACGGCAGTGTTGTTGCCATTCGGCTTGCAGCGCTTCTCGACTGGAAAGCGATCGAGGACTGTTCCCAATTCGCGTGCATGGCATATCCTCGTTTGACATCAGCGGCGTGCGGTCGCGCCTTGATGACAGTCCGAGGTCAACCTAGTTGGACGGAACCATGAAGGGGAGGAACGGAAACTACTCAAAACGGCCGTCGGACCGCGGTGATTTCGATCCGCCTCACCTAGTTCGCAATTCCGGCTGGCAACACCGCATTTTGGCCGAACCTACCGGTGAGTCGCGCGCCAGACGGATGGGCCCGATCGAAGCGCGCCGCCCGCAGGCCTGCAGGCGAGGCTGGCCGAAAAGGCGCGGCTTTGACGGCGTGCGGCCCGTCGAAAACCGAGGCCAGGAACGACCTTTCTTCCCGTGCCGGCGCGCGAGCTGAAAACGGCGGCGTGAGGCCGGACCGCCGAAGCGCGGCGAAGCATTTTCTTCGGATAAGCAGAAGATCGTGCTAGTCTGTTCGACAATGGCTTTGATGGCGCCCGTCGGCCGCGAGGGGAAGGCGTCGGGCGGGCGCAGGGCGGGCGCCGAAGCGGCCTGCGAGGAGCCCCCGCCCTTGCGTCCCCTGACGTTGTGTTTGAAGCGCAACCACCGGCGCAACCGCATCGCCGCGTAGGCGTCGAGCGCCCGATACGCCTTGCTGAAAGCGCCTATAGCGGTGTCACGCGAGGATCCGAAAATCCTTCGGGTCGATGACGCGGAAATTGTCGGTGATGGTTGACGAGAACTCGTCGAACCGGCGAGGCACGGTTTCGCGCAGGAAGCCGAGTACGGCTTC
>NZ_JBKQOT010000880.1:0-3671 GCF_052145395.1 Roseiarcus sp. | reverse complement strand
CGCTCGACCGACGTGATGACCTCAATGTGATCCATCGTCATGTGGCTAACCTCGTGCTAGCCACATGTCCTACCCAGCTCTCGCCGGTTCACAAGGCGGCGGATCTCGGAGGCGTACCTGAAGCTCGCCGATGCGCTGCATCAACCTCGCAAACATGAGCATGCTGACGAAGACGCGCTGCAATTCCAGTCCGAGCGCTCCGCCGGTGAAGACGACTGCCAACGACGGCGACTTCGTGATCAAGAACTATAATTTCGCACTGGCCAACCTTTAAGGAGCGAGAGGCTTACCTGAATTCGCTTCAACCCTCCACGGACCGACAAAAGACGGCCAAGGCGGATGCGGAGCAGGCCGCAATCGCGATCGGCCAGACCCGCATGCAGATGGCGCTGGCGCTGGTCGAGCCGATTTCCTGGCGTTTTAACATCAGTCCGTAACCGCAGAACAGGAACGTCGCCCATGCCACGACGAGGCCGATGGAGCGCCAATTCCGGAGTCAGCGCCCTGTTCGATGCGCTGAACGTCGTCCATGGAGCCACGGAAGACAGAAGCCTCATCCGTTTCTATGCAACGACCTTTGCCGTCACGCTGGGCTCGGTGGTCTTCGGTCCGGCCGTCGTTATCGGTGTCCTGCCGATCGTGTTCCGTTGGCTTGGCTTGAGCGAAAGCGCTGAAACTCTGGCGGACATTCTTCGTTGGCCAGTGGTTTTGCTGCTCGTCATGATCGGGCTCAGCATCGTCTATCGCGTCGGCCCGAGCCGCAGCGAGGCGAGGTGGCGCTGGGTAACCTGGGGCAGTGGGTTGGCCGCCATCGTTCTGGTGGGCGCCTCGATGATCTTTGCTTGGTACGTCGAGGAGTTCGACAGTTACGAACGGATCTACGGCTCGCTGGGCGCGGCGGTCGGATTCATGACCTGGATCTGGCTGTCGGTCGTCGTAGTCCTGCTCGGCGCGGAGCTGGACGCCGCCATAGAGCGGAAAGGGAAGTGACGATCGAGCGGGCGCCGCGCTATCCTTCGGTCTCGGCGGCCAGAACGTGTTCGAGCGATTCCGGCGCGATGTGGACCGGACCGCTGAACGGGTGATCGAGTGAGATAATGACCACGAGGCCGGACGTGAGAACGATCGACAGGATCGCCGTCATCGCCAGCTGCGCGATCCCGTCGCGATTCCCGAAGAACAGCGCGAAATAAATGGTGAGGCCGGCGCCGGCGAAAAGCGCGATCCAGATCACGTCGGGCACAAGGCCGGTCGACAGGTGCACACGCACCCGGCGCGCCAGGGTAAGATTGTCGACCTGGGTGAAGACCTCCGACATGTCGGCGGTGCTGCGCGTGCCTGTCCGGTTGAGCGCCATTGCCGCGCGATAGAGCGCATCCAGAGCGTGTGACGTCTCCCGGTCCTCCGTCTCCGCCGCCATCGCCGGCCAGTCCTTTTCGATCGTGAGCTTTAGATAATCGACCACCCGGTCGTGGAGCCTGGCGGCCTCCGGCTCAGCGCCTTCGGCATAGTGAAACAACGCCGAGGCGGCGGCGGATTCCCGCGCGACCGAGGTTTGTCCCTCGCTGAACTTCTCCCAGACGGCGATCACGACAAACGCCAGCAGCACGGCATAGACGACCCCAATGGCCGCGAACATGAAGCCTGCGACCTCGTTGTTAAGCTCGAGCCGCTCGAAGCCGACCCATTTGCGTACAACGATCTGCAATCCGACCGCCACCGCGGTCGGGACGATGACAACCAAAAGAATCAACTCCCACAAAGGGAGGACCGACAAGAAGTGTGACATTCGAGTAGCCTCCGCCTGAGGGACACACAGCTCCCGCACGCCCCCCGAGCGAAAAGAGGCCAGAATGAGAAAAGCCGCTGCGACGCCCGACTTGTCGGCGTAGACGCGAACAGCGTCAAGCGCTCACCGCCCGCTTATGGCGCAGGGCCTCCGCAGCGCCGGCGGTTTCAGCCTCGACTCCGGCTGTCCAATAGCAGCCGGGAACCGCGAGTGTCCGCGCGCACCGAACTCTGCCGAGCTACGCCGATCTTCCCCATCAAATTATTCGGCTAAGATCGGGCTAAGGTTGCGCCTGCGGTCGCTGGCGGGGTAGCCGGTGGCCTGCCCCGGGGCACCAAAATCGACCTTCGGCCCACATCAGGCAGTTGATTGTACTAACTCTTACCAACCCAAGGACTTCAATCAGGGCCGCGCCCCTCGCGGCTTGCTTATGCTATGCTATTCTAGCTTCGTGTATGAGGGCGCCCGATGTCCGAAACCCGGAAGATCGCCGCGATCCTGGTCGCGGACGTGGTCGGCTATAGTCGGCTCGCTGGCGCCGACGAGGACCGCACGCTATCGCGCCTCCGGGGCCTGCGCAGCGATCTAATCGATCCTGCGATCGCCGCGCACCGCGGGCGCGTCGTCAAGCGCACCAGTGACGGCAGCCTCGTCGAGTTCCGCAGCGTCGTCGATGCCGTGCGCTGCGCCATCGAGGTGCAGAACGGTCTGATCGATCGTAATGCTGGCGTCATGCACGAGCGCCGCATCGAATTCCGCCTCGGAATCCATCTCGGCGACGTCGTCGAAGAGGCTGACGGTGACCTGATGGGCGACGGCGTCAATATCGCCGCCCGCCTGGAGGGTATCGCTGGACCGGGAGGGATTTGCCTATCCGAGGACGCCTATTGTCAGGTCAAGGGGCGACTCGAGCACGCCGTCACAGACCTCGGCCCCACACAGCTTAAGAACATTGTCGAGCCGATCCGGGTCCATTCGCTCGACGTAGGCCAGCCCGCCAAGCCAACCCCCGCCTCGGAAGCAGCTTCCGCTTTATCGGGCCCGCCTCGTCTCTCGATAGTCGTCCTGCCGTTCGCAGCTATCGGAGGGGACGCCGAACAAGAGCCTTTCGTCGACGGGGTCACGGAGAGCCTGACGACCGATCTATCGCGGATACGCGGCTCGTTCGTCATCGGGCGCAATACGGCATTCACTTACAAAGGCAAGGCCGTCGATCTGAAGCAGATCGGACGCGAGTTGACCGTCCGCTATGTCCTCGAAGGCAGCGTACAGCGCGGCGGAAATCGCATGCGCGTCAATGTGCAACTAGTCGACGCCGAGACGGGCAATCATCTATGGGCTGAGCGCTTCGACAAGCCGCTGGCCGACCTCTTCGATATGCAAGATGAAATCGTCGCGCGTGTGGCAAACGCACTCAACGCCCAACTCGTTGTCGCCGAAGCGCGACGCGCAGAAAGGGCGCCTAACCCCGATTCGATGGACCTGTATTTTCAAGGGATGGCCTGGCTCAACAAGGGCCTGAACCCGATACTCTGGCGCAAGCGCGCAGCTTCTTCGATCGCGCGCTAGTCGCCGATACTGACAACATGGAAGCGCTGATTGGATCGGCCGCCGCTGACGCTCGGGAGGGCGCCAATCTCATCGTAACCGATCCCAGGGCTGCTTTCGCGGCGGCCGCGGCGAAATTGGGTAAGGCCCTATCTGCGGTTCCGGATCATGCGCGCGGCCATGTGTGGTCAGGTTATGTCGACATCTTCGGCCTTATGTAGCACCCGCCATCGCGCTTGACGTGCGCTCTCGCCTCGGCCATGTTCCTTATATGTTCACGGTTCGGGGCGGCTTCCATGGCTCAGCACTTCCTTTTGTCCGCTGCGGCCCGCTC
>NZ_JBKQOT010000879.1:0-3458 GCF_052145395.1 Roseiarcus sp. | reverse complement strand
GATCGTCGAGCGGCTGGTGCAGGCCGAGATCGAGCGGATCGTTCGGGCGGCCCGCTAGACCGATTGCGTCCGCTCTCTCCAGCCGGCACGCGAAACGCCGGGTTCCGCCGTCAGGCGCCCGATGATCGAATGAAGAGCGAGTTCGCGCCGCTTGTGGGAGGTCAGGGTCGCCGTCAGTTCGACGCGATCGGTATCCGCGATATTGGCGATCTCGAGTTCGCTCAACTCGATGTGCTCTATGGCTGCCAGCCCTTCCATCAAAATGGCGCGCACCTTGGGCTCAGCCGCGACGTTGCATACGACATAGGCCTCGTAGGAACGGTCGACTTCGCTGTCGTCAACCGGCTGCCGGTTGATGGCCTTGACCAGTGGGCGCAAGACCACGTTTGCCCCGATGACAAGCGCCGCGCCGAGCGCCCCGTAGGCAATAAATCCGTCGCCGGCGAGCAGCCCGACCGCCGCGGAGCACCAGAGGGTTGCGGCGGTATTGAGGCCGCGGACATTCAGGCCCTCCTTGAAAATCACCCCGGCGCCGAGGAAGCCGATGCCCGACCCGACTTGCGCGCCCACGCGCGCCGCGTCGCCCTCGCCTGGCGTGAGGCGGGAGAACAAAATGAAGGTCGCCGCTCCGAGAGCGACCAGCGTATTGGTCCGCAATCCGGCGAGGCGCTGACGCCACTGCCGCTCGAAGCCGATCGCGGCGCCGAGGGCGACGGCTGCGAGGAGATTGAGCCCGTCCTGAAGGATAGGCAGCGTCACAGCGGCTGCTCCCGACCCATAACGGGTTGGACGAACCGGACAAGCGCGGGAGCGAGTCGATCTCCGCTGCGCTTGTCCGGTCGCGAGGTCAGTTCTGACCGATGGCAAGCATGACGACGCGGAACAGCACCAGGCCGCCCGCGACCACCAGATAGAGGCGCAGGACGCCCATCCAGGTCTTCGCCGCCAGCGAAAGCTTGGCGGGCGGCAGTTGATCCAGCGGCGGCATGCGCCAGGCGACGCGCGAAATCCTGGCGTTGACTGTCGCCTCGCTCTGCGTTGTGCGCGCGCCGCTCTGGCTCAAGGCCATGATCACCAGCGCGACGACCACGGAGACGACCCCGCCGCCGCCGAGGATGCCCAGGATGACCTGCTCATTGGTGGCGTCGGGAAACAGCACAGATGCCGTCAGGATCACCGACAGGATCACAAGGACGGCGATGACAGCGCCGGTGAAGTAGTTCAGCAGGCGGGTGTTCGCCCAAGGCCCGAGAACAGCCTTGTCATTGCAGAGCAGCAGCAGGAACACCGTCGCGCTCGGAAGCAGAACACCCGCGAGCACCTGCACAGCCAGGGTCAGGAGCCCAAGCGGCGAGCCAGGCGTGAGAACGATCGCCGCGGCGATGACAATCAACCCGCAATAGACAGCGTAGAAGCCCTTGGCGTCGGTGACCTTGCGATGCAGCGAATGACGCGCAGAGAACACATCGCCCATCGCGTAAGCCGTCGACAGCGACACAGCCGAGGCGCCGATTAGGGCAGCGTCGATTAGGGCGACCGCAAACATCACGCCGGCGGTCGTGCCGACATACTTGCCGATACCCGCCGCGATCCCCCCCGCGTCGGTGAAATTGCCGAACTCGCTCCGGCCCGAGAAGGTTGCCGCGGTGAAGGCCATGATCGCCCCGCCGCCGATGATTACCAGCGCGATGCCGATCCACAGATCGAGGCGCTCATAGCGAATGAAACGTGGGGTAATGCGCTTGTCGATCACGTAGCTCTGCTGAAAGAAGAGCTGCCAGGGCGCGACCGTCGTCCCGACGATGCCGATGATCAGCAGCATCACGTCGCTCAGCTTGCCGCCCTCCGGCATTCGCGGAACAACAAAGTCGCGTGCGACCTGTACGAATGGCGGGTGAGCCATGAAATAGATCGGGATGAGCAGCAGGCTCGCTCCGACCAACACCATGGCGAAACGCTCGAAACGCCGGAAGTCGCCAGTGCTGACCGCAAGCATCACGAGGGCCGCCGAGACGATAACCCCCGTCGTTTTGTCGAGCCCGAGATAGTCGAGCGCAAGGCTGATGCCGATGAACTCGGTCACGATGGTCAGCGCGTTCAGCAGGAACAGGTCGATGACGCTGAAGGCCCCCCAGAATCGGCCGAACCGCTCAAAGATGAGGCGCGCATGCCCGACGCCGGTGACGGCGCCGAGGCGCAGGACCATCTCCTGATTGACGTAGAGAACCGGGATGAGCAGCGTCAGCGTCCACAGCAGCGTCGTGCCGTAGTTCTGACCGGCCTGTCCGTAGGTCGCAAAAGCGCCCGCGTCATTGTCGCCCACCATAACGATCAGGCCGGGGCCAAGGATGGCGAGCAGCGTCGTCAGCCGGTGCTTCCAGGTTTTGCGCGGAGCGACGTCTCCGTGAAGGATTGTGCCGAATGCGCCCTGAATGTTGCCGACGTGGGCGTCATCCAAGACGGCAGCGCCGACGTTCTCGGGATTAACGCGAATGGTCATGATGTGCCTCCGTGCTGAACCGACGCAGGAGGCAAGCCGTCTTTGCGGCTGTGATTCCTACATTTCGACGCAGCGTTTTGAGATTGAGGATCGAGTTCTTGTGGGAGCGCCCGTCGAAACGCGGAATGCGTGTTCGGCGGGCCTACTCGGGCGGTCGTTCATGGTTGGGGTCCTTCAGGCTGCAAGAGAGCGTCGCAAGGGAGGCTCCGCGTCGCGCGCGCCGACCGTCGACGCCCAGACGCAAAACAATTGGCCGGACACGAGATCGCGCCGCCATCGGCACGCGAGACGGCCGGTCTCGAGGCGATGACCGCTTTGGCCAAGCGCAACATTTGTCGCCGCGCGGTAGCGGGCGAAATCGATAACGAGATTGGAGAGCTGGTTCATGGCTCGCCTCCGCTTTGGTTCTGTCCAAAGCCGGAAGACGAGCGGCTGAGAGGCTAGGCCTGACAGACGCGCGTACGGGCTTCCGGCCCGTGGACGCTGACGATGTGTCGGGGCGACGAAACGGAGAACGAGTCCTCGATGGCGCCGCCCAGGATGGTACTGCCCATGTCTCTTCAGTTGGGTTAAAGGACGCCGGCCGAAACGAATCCCGGGCCGACAAGCGCCTATTGATCCCCTCGTTTGAGGCTGTCAACCCCCCAATTTTGTCGCGGCAGACTCCGGCATTCGCCGTCTTAGAAACCCTCGAACTGCGACGCCGGTGTCACGATCCTCAGCGATCGGACAAAGTCGATTCGCCCCGGTCAATTGCTTCGCACGACTGTTGCGCTTCGGGTCGACAAGCGCGCGCCGCGAAGGAGTGGACCCCGGTGTTTCGCAAAAGGCGGGCGGCCTCAAGAAACTTGAGCGACTTTGCGGTTCCGGAGGAATGCAAATCGATCTAGCCGGAAATTCGTCCGTTTGTTGACTTGCGCCGCCGCGTGGGGCTTAAACCCCGCGCGGCGCGCCGCCG
>NZ_JBKQOT010000878.1:0-2919 GCF_052145395.1 Roseiarcus sp. | reverse complement strand
GTGGCGGGAGGCGCACTACACCGCGAAGAGGCCCGCCGAGGTTCGCAAATCGAGCCTGAGCGGTCACGTGTCAACCCTTGCCATCGCCAGCAGCTTTGTGATGGTGTTCCAGTTGCGGGCTGTCGCGTGAACATGGATGTGCCGTTCCGCATTCTTGGCCAGTTTCGAGACGGCAAATCCATCCGGTGTATGCAGATAGAAGACCTTCTCTCTGAAAGCGAAGGCTTCCTTGCCCGATCGGAGTCGATTGAGAGATGCCAAGTCCGCACAGAGTGGCTCTTCAGAGAGTTGGAGATCGAGAGGGACGGCTCGAGCTCCTTGAGGAACGTGCCGAGCGTGGCGCTCATGATTCCGGCGCCGATCAGGACGACGTCGGTGGCGGCTTCGGTCATGGAGGCTCTCCCGTCGGCAGGTCAGGTCGCCGGCGCGGCGGCGGTGAAGGGGACTTTGACGCCGGGCGCCAGGATCACATAGGCGCGGCGCCAAGGCTGATCGTCCACCAGCCGCCAGCTATGGCCGGTGCCGGTCGTGTCCTCGGCGAGCAGGACGTCGCCGGGACGGAGGGTGAAGCGATCCCCGTCCCGGGTTATGAATTCGAGCGTGCCGCTGAGCGTCAGCACGAACTGGCGGACCGGCGCGTCGTGCCAGGCGAAAGAGCCGCCGGGCTCGGTTTCCCGAAACGAGATGCTGGTCGAGGCCGCCGCGTCGCTCAGAATATCTCCCCTCGCCCCTCCAGAGAGATCGATATGGCCCTCTTCGGAACGCGAGTTGCCGTCCTCGGCGGTCCAGATGCGAACGCAGCGGATCATGGAGCTCGTTCTCCTCATGCGATTGAAGCGAAACGGATGAACCGGCGCCTCAGGCGCCCGCGAGTCCCTTCCCGACCATGTTGAGGGGCACGATCGTCTTGTCGAACAGCTCCTCTGTCACTTTGCCGGAGGCGAGCGCCGCCTGTCTCAGGGTCGTTCCGTCGGCGATGGCCTTTTCCGCGATGTGGGCGGCGTTCTGATAGCCGATCACCGGCGACAGGGCGGTCACCAGCATGACGCTGCCCTCCACAAATTGCTGGATCCGCTCGCGGTTGAGCTCGGTGCCCTCGACCGAATATTCGCGGAACTTCTCGCTTCCATCGGCGAGGATGCGTACGGAATGCAGGAAGTTGTTGATCAGGACCGGGCGCATGGCGTTGAGCTCGAAATTGCCCTGCGAGCCCGCGAAGGCCACCGCCATATCGTTGCCTAGCACCTGGATCGCAATCATCACCATGGCTTCGCATTGGGTCGGATTGACCTTGCCCGGCATGATCGAGGAGCCGGGCTCGTTGTCCGGCAGCTTGAGCTCGCCGAAGCCGCAACGCGGGCCGGAGGCGAGCCAGCGCATGTCGTTGGCAATCTTCATCAGAGCGACCGCAACGCCGCGCAAGGCCGCGTGCGCCCGGACGATCGCATCCAGGGAGCCCTGGGCGGTGAACTTGTTGGGCGCGGTGACGAAAGGCTTTCCCGTGAGCTGGGCGATTTTGGCGGCGACATCCTTGGCGAACCCGGCCGGCGCGTTGAGGCCGGTGCCGACCGCGGTTCCGCCAACCGCGAGCTCATAGAGCCCGGCTCGGCTCGCTTCGACCTCGGCGAGCGCGGCGCGAATCTGCCCCGCCCAGCCCATCCATTCCTGGCCGACCGTCAGCGGAACGGCGTCCTCGAGATGCGTTCGGCCGATCTTGACCACGTCCATCCAGCCCTGGGCCTTGCGCTCGATGGTCTCGCTGAGCGCACGAACCTTCGGCAGGAGTTGCTCGTCCAGCGCGAAGACCGCCGCGACATGCATGGCGGTCGGAAAGGTGTCGTTGGACGACTGGCCCATGTTGACGTCGTCGTTCGGGCCGACCGGATGCTGGGTCCCCAAGACGCCGCCGAGAAGCTGGATGGCCCGGTTGGAAATCACCTCGTTGACGTTCATGTTGGACTGCGTGCCCGACCCGGTTTGCCACACATAAAGCGGGTAGTTGTCGTCCAGCTTTCCCGAGATGGTTTCGTCGGCCGCGCGAACGATGGCCTCCTTCTTCCACTCGGGCAGGCGGCCGGCCTCGTGGTTGACCAGGGCGCAGGCTTTCTTGACGTAGCCATAGGCGTGATAGACCGCCTTGGGCATGCGGTCGTCGCCAATCGAGAAATGTTGCAGCGAACGCTGGGTCTGGGCGCCCCAGTATCGGTCAGCCGGCACCGCGACCTTGCCCATGCTGTCGAATTCTTCACGCTCTCCGGCGGCGTCGATGCCGATGCGAACATTCGTTACGGTCGGAGCGGGATTCGCGTCCAAGACAATCTCCATGGGGGCGATGAACTCAGAACGTGCGCTTCAATCCTGGCCGGGTTGCAGGGGTATTGTCTTTCGTATTGCCCCGACCGAGTCGGGCCCGATGAATTCGTGCTCTCTTCGAACGCTTTTCAATATCCGATGGCGCATAACCGACGCCTGCAATGGGTCGAATTTTGCGCCTTTGCGTCTTGCCAACCGGCGCCAGACCAAAGCCCTGAACGATTGCTCGGTCGCGCCTGCCCGAACACTTCCCTATTCTGCTCGTTTGACGCTGCCTGAAGGCGGGACGCCGCCGCACCTTCACTTGCGAAATAGAGGCCGGCCGCCCCAAACACGGCGATAAAACGAAGAATGGTCGATTTGGCGCTCGAAAGCAACTCCGCGACCCGCCGCCCCAATAGATGAACCCTTGAATGACAAGGACCGACAGCATCGCGATCGCCGCGGCGCGCCAGTCGGCGCTGCCGGCGGCCCACGCCTCTGCCGCTGCGCCCGCACTCCGCGCCGTCAATGTCGCCATGCCTGCCCCCTCCCTTTGACGTCCCGGATTGAGCGGCCGGGCGCGAACGGCAGCCTAGTGGCTCACGTCATTGCTTTTGCTGGCAT
>NZ_JBKQOT010000877.1:0-4234 GCF_052145395.1 Roseiarcus sp. | reverse complement strand
CTACGTTCGATTGCGAAGACTCCCCAGCGGGCGCCGTCGGGTCGCCGCAAATCAATGGATCAATATAGAATGACCAACGCACGCAAACACGGGCGGCCGCGACTCTTGGAGCCGCGGCCGCAGCGCGCGGCTTACGCGATGGTCGCGACCCCATTGCTGATGGTGCACTTTTGCAGGCTCGACACGCCGGCGAGGAACACGCCGTGGGTCAGATCGGTCGACGACGAAATCCAGTCACCGCCGCCGACCAGCGTCTGATCGATGCTGCCGCCGTTGAGCGCGACCGACAGCATATCGTAGGCCGAGTTGAAGGCGGTGATGTCTTCGACCCCGCCCGTCGCGCCCAGCGCGAAGTCGATCGTCGCGCTGCCCGTGCCGAGCGCGACCGCGTCGTAGCCGCTGCCGATGTTGAGGCTCGTCGCCTTGCCCGCGCCCGAGCCTGTCGAGGTAAAGCCTGCAATGGTCGCCTTATCGGAATCGCCGCCCATGTTGACGGTCGTGGCGGCTCCGAGGCCGGTCAGGGTGAGCGAGTCGGCGCCCGCCGTCCCGTTCACGGTTAACGAGGCGAGCTTGGTGTCGCCGATGAGCCCGGAGAGGCCTGCGTCGACGTTGGCCACTGTGTCGGTCACCGAGAACTTCGTCACCTGCGTCATTTTCTGCAGGGCCGGCGCTGCGACGACCGAGGCGCCGCTGACCGAACTCGCCGTCCCGGCGTTGTCGGCGGTGATGGTGTCGCCGTCAGAGAGGAGGGTGTTGAGGCTCACCTCAAAGGTCGTGTCCCAGGATTGGCCGGCTTCGACGCCCCACGGATTGCGGATCTCCAGCATGCCCGTCGAGGCGTCGTAACCGTAGATCGACATCGCGTGATCGGCGATGAGCGTATAGCGGCCGCTGGAATCCGTGGCGTAGGTGTTCGAGGACAGCACGAGGTCGTCGCCGACGAGGAGATCGCCGGCGAGCGTCGAATCAACCGAGCTGGCGCTGAGGTTGGAGGTCGTGGTGGCGCTGGTGAACGACTGATTGTAGGCGTACGACGTCCAACTCGAACGGCCTGGGTCGAAGTCGGTGATCGTCGAAGCCCCGGTGATTTCCTCGAACGCGAATTCGGGCCCTCCGCCGTTGCCGATGGTCGAGAACGAGTTGCCGTCATTGACGCCGTTGCCGGTGATGACTCCCTGGGCCTGGACCTCGGCATAGGCTTGCTCGATGAGGCTTCCCCAGATGTTCGACGCCTTGTTGAATTCCGTTCCGCCGTTGGCGAGCTGACTGTCGACCGTCACATATCGCGCTTGGCCGTCGACGTAGAACCGGACGCCATATGTGCCGTTGCCGTTATTGGTGATCATCGACTCGATCGCCGAAGGATCCTGGTTCGCGACCTCGGCGAGCGAGCTGAGCAGATAGCAGTCGCCGAGGTAGCCCTGGTTGATGTCGGACATGGTCGGGCCGGCGGCGCCGTACAGGGGGGCGGTCACGGTCGAATACCTAACGGAGAAGGTCGTATACCCGCTCATCGAGACGCTGCTGCTCGACAGGTCGGTTCCGAGAAACCACTTGCCGGTCAGCTCATTGAGCTTCGTCGCGGTATAGCCTGTCGCGAGATTGCCGAGCGCGACGGAACTCGAACCGCCGCCGGTCCATGTCGCGTTGGCGGCGTTTCCGTTGACGAGCGCGTTGGTGATGAACTGCAGATAGCCCGAGGCGCCCATCGAGCCGATGTTGGCGGCGATCGACTTGAGGTCGTTGAGCTGGCTCGCCGAAAGCGTCGTCTTCGACGAGGTCAGTTCGGACGCGAGGTCGCTCAGCGCCTTGGCGATATCGGCTTCGGTGATCGAGCCCGAGCTGGAAAAGGAGGTGAAGTCGGCTTTCAGATCAGCGTCGCTGAGGCTGGAAATCCAGGACGGTGGGCTTGAGGATTTCGTCGTGGTGGTCGTGGTGCCTGTTGTCGTCGAGGTCATGGTAAGCCTCCAAAGGCTTTGCGGGCATGCGCTGTCGGCGAATGTCCGACCGCCCCGCCAACTTCGCCTCGAACGCCTGAACCAATCGGCGCCGCCTTCGTTTCAAAGCTTCCTATTGCCGGGTTGCTCGGCCGTTTTACTTCTGGGCCGGGCGCTATTCGGCAGCCGTAGTAAGCTCAGGATGGCCGACGCGGGTGAAATTTTATCGAATTTCCCTTCACGTCGCCTCATCCTCACCTTTCGTTGTCGCACAGCGCGCGCGGACCCGGATCAAGGCCGTCGGTCTCGCGGCGTCGCCGTCGACGCCGCTACGAAAATCCCACTTTTCTTCCGCCCCCGGCCGCGTGGCGTTGCGAAAACGGGGTTCCCCAGAATCGACGGACTGGATCAAGAACAGGGCGGCCGTCGGCGCGACTCTTCCGAGACTCGGATTCACGCTAGTGTCGCGCGATGGACTGGGACAACGTCAGGGTCTTACTCGCGGTCGCCCGGGCGGGGCAGTTCGTGGCCGCGGCCAAGCGGCTCAAGGTCGACCACGCCACCGTCAGTCGCAGGATCGCCGCGCTCGAGGCCGCGCTCGGCGCAAAGCTGATCGACCGCCGCACCACAGGGGCGACGCTGACCGGCGCCGGCGAGCGTTTCCTCGGCGCGGCCGAGGAGATGGAGAGCGCCTTCCTTCACGCGCAGGGCGAGATTTCCGGCGTCGATCTCGAACTCGTCGGCGACGTGCGGATCGGCGCGCCGGACGGGTTCTCGACCTACTACCTGACCGGGAGCTTACGCGACTTTTCCGAGCGTCATCCCGGCGTGCGGCTGCAGCTGATGCCGCTGCCGCAGCTGACCCCGCTTGCGCGGCGCGAGGTCGACGTGGTCGACGGCCTCGACAAGCCGGAGGAGGGCCGGTTCGTGGCCCGCAAACTGACCGACTACACGCTCGGGATCTATGCCAGCCGCGCCTATCTGGAGCGGCGTCCCGCGCCCGCCGACGCGAGCTCTTCGCCGGGGCGCCGACCGGCTTCGAATGCGCCAGCGCCGTGACGCAACTCGAAGCCCTGCGCGCCGGCGTGGGCTTGTGCGTCGTACACGACTTCATCGCCCGCCGCTTTGCGGACCTCGTCCGGGTGCTGCCGGAAAGGCGGGCGACGCGCGCCTACTGGCTCGTCACCCACGAGGACACCCGCGGGCTCGGGCGCATCCGCGCGGTCGCCGAGCATCTGGCCGAGGCGGTGACGCGCGATCGGGGCATGTTTTCGTGAGCCGCAGGGCTCGGGCGCCCGAGGCGTGCGGTCGGACGGTCCCGCGCAAGGCGGCGCCTTCCCTATCCGGACCGCGCCGTTGCGAGCTTTGTGTCCGGCAAGCGCGCCTCCCATTGACGGATGTGTCGGCAAGGCGAGGGACCCCCATGCGGCGTTGACGGCTCCGCCATTCGCAGGCATCATGACAGCAGTCCCCCTAGCATCGCGATGCCTCATGCGAACCACAGTCACGCTCGATCCCGACGTCGAGATCCTGTTGCGCAAGGAAGTGCGCCGACGCGGCGAGTCCTTCAAAGACGTGCTGAACAACGCCCTGCGCGTCGGGCTGCGCAGCCGGAATGAGCCCGACGAGGCCTTCGAGCCCCTCACCTTCGACATGGGCAAGCCGCGGGTCGATCTCACCAAGGCGGCCTCCCTGGCCGCCGAGCTGGAGGACGACGAGCTTGCCGGTCGGCATCGGCGCAGCCGATGATCCTCCCGGACGTCAATACGCTTCTCTACGCCGTCAACCGATCGAGCGATCAGCACGCGGTGGCGCTCGAAGCCTTGCAGCGGGGATTCGCAGATCCGCGCGGCGTCGGCTTCGCCTGGACGGCGCTCCTGGCCTTCCTGCGCTTGAGCACGCGCCGCGGCATCTTTCCGAGGTCATTGTCTGTGGAAGACGCGTTGTCCGTCATCGAGCGCTGGCTGGCCCATCCGCGTGCGCAGGTCGTGAACCCGGGCGAGCGGCACGCGGAGGTGCTCGGACGATTGCTGAGGTCCGCGGGCGCCGCCGGCAATCTGACGACGGACGCGCATCTCGCCGCGCTGGCGATCGAGCAGGGCGCGACCCTGGTCAGCTTCGATCGGGATTTCGCCCGTTTTGAAGGTCTGCGCTGGACGTTGCCCAAGCCTGACTGAAGGAAGTGCGCTCGTCGGTTCGATACAGTCCGGTCTGCTCGATGCTTTTCGGACCGGTGTCGGCCTCTACGCGGCGCGCCTGCTGGCTCGTCACCCACGAGGACACCCGCGGCCTCGGCC
>NZ_JBKQOT010000876.1:0-5460 GCF_052145395.1 Roseiarcus sp. | reverse complement strand
GTCTCGCTCCTGTGCATCTGCATCGTCTTCGTGCCGATGTTCAATCTTGGCGGCGTGGCCGGGTACCTGTTCCGCCCGATGGCCGAAGCGGTCGTGTTCGCCCTCGTCGCGTCCTATGTGCTGTCGCGCACCCTGGTCAACACAATGGCGTGCTATCTGCTCGCAAGTCAGGCGCTTCACGAAACGGGAGCAGCCCGGCCGCCCACGCGCAGTCCGCTGGCGCTCTTCCAGCGCGGCTTCGATCGCCGGTTCGATGCGACGCGCCGCTTCTATCGCCGCCTGCTGGAAACCGCGCTCGCCGCGCGAGGCAAATTTATTGTCGGCTTTCTTGTCGCCGTCGCCGCTTCGTTCGCCCTTGCCCCGTATCTGGGGCAGAACTTTTTTCCGCCTGTCGCCAACACGCAAATCAAGCTTCACGTACGCGCGCCGACCGGGACGCGCATTGAAGGCACCGCGATGATCTGCGACGGCGTCGAGGCGGCCATCCGGCAGATCATTCCGCCCGAGGCGCTGGGTCCGATGGTCGACAACATAGGACTCCCGGTCAGCGGCATCAATTCCACTTACAACAATTCCGGTACGGTCGGTCCGGCGGACGCCGATATCCTCATCACCGTCGATCCTGCCTATCAAAGCGAGACGGACGGCTACGTGACAAAGATGCGTGAGACCCTGCCGAGATCCTTCCCGGGCACGACATTCGCGTTCCTCCCTGCTGATATTGTCTCGCAGATTCTCAATTTTGGCCTTCCCGCGCCGATCGATGTGCAGGTGGTCGGCGCCAATTTCGCCGCCAATCGCCGTTACGCAGGCGAGTTGCTGGAGAAGATCTCGCACGTGCCCGGAGTCGCCGACGCGCGGATCCAGCAGGCGGCCAATAATCCGACGCTCGGCGTCGACGTCGACCGGATGCGCGCGGCGCAGGTCGGCTTGAACGAAGGCGATATCGCCAAGAGCCTGCAGGAGACCCTTTCCGGCAGCTTCAAGGTGGCCCCGACGTTCTGGATCAACCCGAAGAACGGCGTGGCCTATCCGATCGTCGCCCAGACGCCGCAATATTGGATCAATTCGGTCTCGTCGCTGGAAAACATCCCCGCGTCGGCGCAGGATGCGTCGCAGATCGTCGGCGGCCTGGCGACGCTGAAGCGCGAAGTGAGCCCAGCCGTCGTCTCGCATTACGCGGTGCAACCGGTGATCGACATTTATGCCGCCAACCAACAGCGGAACCTCGGCGCCGTTTCTGCCGACATCCAGCGAATTTTGGATGAGACCGCCAAAGACGTCCCGCCCGGCTCGAGCGTCGTGATGCGCGGGCAGACCCAGACGATGACCTACGCCTATCAACAGCTCTTCGTCGGCATCGCGCTCGCGGTGGTGCTGATCTATATGCTCATCGTCGTCAACTTTCAGTCCTGGCTCGATCCTTTTGTGATCGTGAGCGCCCTGCCGACCGCGCTCGCGGGCATTGTCTGGATGCTGTTCATCACCCGTACGACCCTCTCTGTCCCGGCCCTGACGGGGGCGATCATGTGCATGGGCGTCGCCACCGCCAACAGCATTCTCGTCGTCAGCTTCGCCCGCGAGCGTCTGGCGGAGGGCGCCGACGCCGTGACGGCGGCTGTCGACGCCGGCTTCACCAGATTCAGGCCCGTTTTGATGACCGCGTTCGCGATGATCATCGGCATGACGCCGATGGCGCTCAGCACCGAACTGAACGCGCCGCTCGGTCGCGCCGTGATCGGAGGCTTGATATGCTCGACGGTTGCGACGCTGCTCTTCGTTCCCGCGGTCTTCCGGCTCGTTCACGCGCGCAAGCCGAGCCGGGCGAGCGAGCCGGCGCCTGCTCTGACCATCGAAGCGACGCCGACATGAAGCACGAACATCCGCCAGAATCAGGTGTGAAACCCGCGGTCGACACGGGGGCCAAGGATGCCGGGCCCCCGAAATCGCAGGCCCCCGTCAAGGCGGGACGCGCCGTCATACTGTTCAGCGTCGCGGCCGTCGGGGTCGCGGCGACCGGCATATTCGACCGGCGCCACGACGAGGAGCGGCTTGCGAGATGGACCAACAAGCAAGCCATCCCGACCGTCGCGCTGGTCTCGGTCAGACGCGGCGGAGATGCGCGAGAAGTCGTGCTGCCGGGCGACGTGGAAGCGTTCTACAACGGCTCCATTCATGGCCAGGCGAGCGGCTACGTGCGCGAGTGGCGCAAAGACATCGGCGCCAAGGTCAGTAAGGGGGAAATCCTCGCTGTGGTCGATACGCCGGAACTCGACGAACGCATCGCTGCAGCTGAAAGCGAACTGCTCAAAGCCAAGGCCAATCAGGCTCTGGCGCACGTGACTGCGCAGCGCTGGAACTCGCTGCGCAGTTCCGCGGCGGTATCGCAGCAGGCCGCCGACGAGAAGGAAAGCGATGCGAACGCCAAGAACGCGGAGGTGGAGGCGGCGCAGGCCAACGTAGACCGGCTGAAGGCGTTGAAAGCGTTCGCCAACATCGTCGCGCCCTTCGACGGGGTCGTCACCGCCCGCAACGTCGATATAGGCTCGCTGGTCAAGGCGGATTCGAACGATGGCGCGGCGCTGTTCACAGTCGCCGACATCCATCAGATGCGCGTCTATGTTCGCGCTCCGGAGTCGTATGCCGCGGCATTGAAAGATGGCATGAAGGCCACTCTCGCGCTGCCCGAATACCCTAACCGCACGTTCGACGCGACGATCGCCACGACCTCGCACGCCATCGACAAGAAATCGCGCGCGCTCCTTGTCGAGCTCATTGCGGACAACAAGGACGGCGCGCTTTCGCCCGGCGCATTCGCCCGGGTCCATTTTCAGATTCCCCCAGACCCGGGTTCGATCACGCTTCCCGCCGATGCGCTCCTCTTTCGCAGCGACGCGGTAGAAGTCGCGACCCTCGGTCTTGACAACCGTATCACGCTCAAGAAAGTGAGAATTGCACGCGACCTCGGGTCGGAGGTCGAAATCATCGGAGACTTGGGCTTGGAGGAACGGGTTGTCGCCAATCCGCCCGACTCGATCGACGACGGAGAGGAAGTCCGCCTTGCGGACGCCTCGGGTCGTCGGCCGATCGCGCCGGCCGAACAACAGGGCGCTCGCCTCGAGGGCGACCGCGCAAAGAGCGCGGACAACTTGGCGGAGACGGAGCGGGGCCGCGGCGAATGAAGCTGCGGATCTGGCTTTCGGCGTCGATCGCACTTGCGCTCGGCGGGTGCGACTTCGCGCCCCGATATGCCGCGCCCTCGGTTTCTCTGCCCGCCAAATTCAAGAATGAGCCTTCGGGCGGGGCTGAGCTTTCGGCCAGCGAGACATGGTGGCTGAGCTTCAACGATCGGACGCTCAACAATCTCGAAGCCGAGGTCGACGCGGCCAATCCCGATCTTGCAGCGGCGGTCGCCGCCGACGAAGTCGCCAAAGCGCGAGCCGAGCAGGCGGCGGCCGGCCTCCTTCCGCAGGTCGACGGGATCGGACAGATCACCGGCAACAGGCAGTCGGACGATCGTCCGCTGCGCTCGAAGGGACAGCCTGACTTTTACGGCAACAACATCCTCGGCGTGCAGGTCTCCTACGAAGTCGATCTCTGGGGGCGGGTGCGCAACATCGCCAAGGAAGCGAACGCAACCGCCGAGGCGAGCGCGGACGCGCTGGCGGACGCGCGGCTCGAACTGCACGCGGAGCTCGCGCGTGACTACGTCAATCTGCGCGGCCTTGACGACGAGGCGACGCTGCTTTCCGACACGATCCGCATCTATCGCTCGTCGCTCCAACTGACGCAGTCCCTCCTTTCCGCGCAAATCGTCTCGCCAGCTGACGTCGATCGCGCCCAGGCCCAGCTGAGTTCGGCGGAAGCGCAAGCCTCGGATTTGGCGCTTCGCCGGGCAGCGCTCGAAGATTCCATCGCGGCTTTGGTCGGGCAAGCTGCGGCTGCATTCTCGGTCGGCCGCTCGTCGAGGCCGCTCCCGCTCCCCAGGCGCCCGCGTGCGGTGCCAGCGGACGTTCTGCGGCGGCGGCCCGACGTCGCTGAGGATGAACGTCTGACGGCCGCGGCGAACTTTGGTGTTGGGTCGGCCCGCGCGAATTTCTTCCCCAAATTCACTCTGCTCGCGCTCGGTGGAACCCAGGATACTGGCTTCTGGTTGTTCCATCCGGGAAACGCGTTTGGAACCATCGGACCGTCGGTCGATTTGCCGCTCTTCGACGCCGGGCTCAGACAGGCGGAGCTCGAAGTCGCCAAGGCGGAATTCACCGAGGCGGCAGAGAGGTACCGGTCCACGGTGTTGCGTGCGGTCAAAGAGGTTGAAGACAATCTGTCTGCGCTCCAGTGGCTGGCGCGGGAAGCGCAGCAGACCTCGACCGCAGCCGAATCCGCCCGCAAGGCTGCCGATTTGTCGACAACCCTCTACCGCGCCGGCGCCGCTTCGTTTCTCGAGGTCGTGACGGCGCAGAGCGCCGCCCTCGAAGCCGAGCGCCTGACCATCGCGCTGCACACGCGGGAACTGGAAGCCGACGTCGGCCTCATGCTGGCGCTGGGCGGGGGATGGAGCGCGCCGCCTCCGCCCGCGCCGCGGACGATCGATGTGACGCCGCCCCCCGTCCAGATGATCAAGGAGGCATCGAAAGGCAAGCTATGACCGATGTCGCACAGCGACCTCAGAACTGCGGCGCCTGCGCCTTCTGGCGCAAGCTGCGCGACACCGACGGCGTGTGCTACCGTCGGGCGCCCGAAGCGTCCGCTCGTCCGGAAACGGCGGCGCATTGGCCCATGACGCATCAGCTCGAGGGCTGCGGCGACGGGGTCGCAGCCGCCCCTTTTTCGATCGGGGCCACTTGCGCCAACTGCGTTCATTGGCGTCGCCCCGCGCAGGGACTCAATCCCGTCAATCGCGGCGACATGCCGATGTCGTGGTGGGCGCGCGCCGGACACTGCACGCGCCATGCGCCTCGCCCGATCCGCGAGCCCGGTCCGCGGGGATTCTGGCCGGCGACCCTGGACGTCGACTTCTGCGGTGAGGGCTCGCCGCGCAAGAACGATGCGGAGTCTTAGCGTGACGATTTGAGGTTCGCGACCTCTCCTGAACTGCGACAACCCGCCTTCCAAAACCGAAGCGCCAGCCGTTCGCGAAGATCCGACCCCCTCCGGCGCCGTTGGCGGCTTGCCTGCTAGCAGGGCGTTTTTTGCGCCCTGTTCGACGCTCTCAGCCAGGAAGTCCTGCAATATCATGGCGTTGCTGGTGTCGCAACCCGCCGGTTGCGGGCTGGATGGGGCGCGGAACAGGGGCGTTAACAGGTTCGGGACAGGCGCCTAACAGGCGGTTATCAGGTCGGAACAGGCAAAAACAGGCGGGTGAAGCGAGGGCGCGAGACCGGGCGCCGCCAGGTTGCATCGCGCGGCAGAATTCCCTTCTCCCACGCGGGAAAGGCGGCGCGCGTGAGCGGTCGGATG
>NZ_JBKQOT010000875.1:0-5028 GCF_052145395.1 Roseiarcus sp. | reverse complement strand
GGCGAACTGAGTCAGGCGCTGCACGAGATTGCCAGAATGCGGTCGAGCCCCTTTCAGGCCCGCTTTTCCGGGGAGAAAGGTCGGTTTTCATGCAGAAATCGTGGGATAGAGCGCCAAAAAGTACGCTTAATCGGCATTCTTCACGTCACCGTCGCCGCCGACCCGGGTCGAAAAATTGCGGCAGGAGCGTGGCCGACGGCCTCCGTCCGGCCCGCACATTTGGGGTCACTGCGCCGCCGCGGCGACCGCGGTCAGCGCCGCCGCGCCCGTCTCGAACTGCAGACGCGCCAGGCGCGCGTACAGCCCGCCCGCCGCGAGCAGCGAGGCGTGGGTTCCCTCTTCCACGACGCAGCCGGCCTCGATGACGAGGATGCGGTGGGCGTTGACGATGGTCGCGAGGCGATGCGCGATGACGAGCGTTGTCCGCCCTTTCATCAGCGTCTCGAGCGCGCCCTGGACCAGGGTCTCATTCTCTGCGTCGAGGGCGGAGGTCGCTTCGTCGAGAAGCAGGACAGGCGCATCTTTCAGGATGGCGCGAGCGATCGCGATCCGCTGGCGCTCCCCGCCCGACAGCGTGACGCCCCGCTCGCCGAGAATCGTGTCGTAGCCTTGCGGAAGGACCGAGACGAAGCCGTCGGCGGCGGCCTTTCTGGCGGCGGCGACGACCGCCTCGCGGGTCGCATTCGGCGCGCCATAGGCGATGTTGTCGGCGACGGAGGCGCCAAAGATGAAGGCGTCCTGCGGCACCAGCGCGATTTCCGCCCGCAGCGCGGCGGGAACGAGTTGCGACACGTCGGCGCCGTCGAGCCTCACCACGCCCCGCGTCGGATCGTAGAAGCGCAGCGCGAGCTGGAAGAGCGTGGATTTCCCGGCGCCCGAGGGACCAACGATGGCGACGACCTCGCCTGGCGCCACGCGGAAGGTCACGTCCCGCAGCACCGGCTCCTCGTCTCGCCCGGGGTAGGCGAAATCGACCGACTCGAACGCCAGTTCTCCGCGAACGGGCGTGGGCAGCGTACGCGGGTGCGGAGGCGGCGCAATGCGCGGCTCGACCGCCAGCAGTTCGCCAATACGTTCCGCCGCGCCGGCGGCCTGGGACACCTCGTTCCACACCTCGGACAATTGCCCGAGCGCGCCGGCGCCGAGCACCGCGTACAGAACGAACTGCATCAGGATCCCGCCGGACATGCGCCCGGCCACGACGTCCTGCGCCCCGAGCCACAGCACGACGACGACGCTGCCGAAGGCGAGAAACAAGGCCGCCGCCGTGACGATCCCGCGCGCCTGGGACATGCTGCGCGCCGCCTCGTAGGCGCCGTAGGCGGCGTCGCGGTACCGCGCGGCGGTGAAGGCTTCCGCCACGAACGACTGCATCACGCGCACCGCCGACAGGCTTTCGGTGGCGAAGGCTGTCGCGTCCGCGAGCGTATCCTGGGCGCGCCGCGAGCGTTGCCGAACCGCCCGGCCCGCCGCGAACAGCGGCAGGACGATCACCGGGATCGCGGCCAGGACGAAGGCCGAAAGCTTGGCGCTGCTGACCACCATCATCGCGATCGCGCCGACGAACATGAAGAGATTGCGCAGCGCGATCGAGGCCGAAGACCCGAAGGTCGCCTTGAGCTGCGTCGTGTCGGCCGACAGCCGTGAGGCGATCTCGCCGGTCTTCTCGGCGTCGAAAAAGCCGGGATCGAGGCGCGTCAGGTGGGCGAAAAGATCCGAGCGCAGGTCCGCCACGACGCGCTCGCCCAGCGTCATGACCAGATAGTAGCGCGCGCCGGAGGCGAGTGCGAGCACGGCGACGACCGCGAGCATACCGATGAAGTAGACGCGGATGACGCCGGAGTTGGCGTCGGAAAAGCCGAAGTCGATCATCCGCCGGACCGCGACCGGAACGACCAGCGTCGCCGCCGATGCGACGAACAGCGCGACGAGCGCAGCGGCGATGCGCCCTTTATGGGCGAGCGCGTAGGGCAGCATCGATCTCAAGGCGCCGAGCGGGGCTCGGGACGCCCGCGGTCCGTCGGCGGCGGAAGACATGTCGTTGCTGGCTCCAAGCTTGTTCAGCGCTTTACGTCTCAAGTTTGGGCCGAAATCAAGGCCCGCCTCTGCGACCTATTGCATCGCCTCCCCGGGCGCCGTATAGCGAGTCCAGCCAAAGAGCCGCCGGACCCCCGGACGGCTCTTTCCTTATTGCGCCAGAGACGTGACGATGAAGCCCGACATCCACCCGAACTACCACATGATCAAGGTCGTCATGACCAACGGCGTCGAGTTCATGACCCGCTCTACCTATGGGCAGCCCGGAGCGACCCTGCACCTCGACATCGACCCGAACACGCATCCGGCTTGGACCGGCGGTTCGCAGCAGCTCCTCGACCGCGGCGGGCGCCTGTCGAAGTTCAACAGCCGCTTCGCCAACCTCGGCCTCGGCAAGAAGTAACGCCGTGGCCCGCGATCTCTGATCGCGGCGGCCCACGCGCCTGGCCTACAAGCCGGCAAGTCTCTTGACGCTCGTCACCTCTCCGCCGCCGCTCGCGGCGATTCGGGCGCGCGCCTCGGCGAACGGCTCGCTGACCACCGCCATGGGCCAGCCGTTGGCGTGAAGGAGCGTTCCCTCGTCGCGCATGACGCCGACATGGCCTTTCCAGAACACGAGATCGCCGCGCATCAGCGGCGCCTCCAGAGGGACCGGCTCGCCGAGCGTCGCTTCCAGCATGTCGCTGTCGCGCGGCGCGGCCACTCCGGCCGCGGTCATGCCGGCCTGAACGAGGCCCGAGCAATCGATCCCCTCCGACGTCCGGCCGCCCCACAGATAGGGCGCGTGCAGGAACATCTCGGCCACCGCGACGAAGTCCGGCTCGTGGGAGCCGGCATCCGCCAGGTGGCGCGCCCAGAGATAGCGGCCGTCCGCGGTCACGGCGAAGTCGCGCTCTTGGCGGGTGATCGTCGCCCGGGCGCCGAGCGACAGCGCCATCATGGGCGGAAGCTTGATCGACGGACCGGGATAGACGTGGGTGCGGAGCGCCGCGACCCGGTGGGTGGGTTTCGCCGGCGGGCCGAGATCGATGAGCGGCAGATAGCCGACGTAACCGTCGCGTTCGAGCTGAACCCACGCCCAGCCCTCCTCGCCGTCGTCGTAGACCGTGACGTTCTCGCCGTAGAGCGCCTCCGTCTCCAGCGGCGCATCGGTCGCGGGCGCGCGCCGGAGCGGCGCGCTCGCCTCCGTCACCTGCATCGCGCGGCCCTCGACAAAGCGGGGGGCGTCGACGAGGCCGCGAAGGTGCGCGGCGGCGAGATCCGGGCGGACGGGGGTGAGGCGGCGATCGAGCAGTGCGGACATGGCGGCTCGCTAGCAGGTTTCGCGGCCGTCGTCTCGGTCGTGCGAAAGGCCTTTCCGCCGACCCGTCCCGACGATATCTTTGGAAAACAAGGAGCGCCGCCATGAACGCCCACGGTGAGGCTGAGGACGAAAGCGCCCACGCCCCCTTCGACCGCTACGGCGCGGTCACCCACGAGGTGATCAACCAGCCGGTGGAGCTCGCCGACTTCAACCTTTACGATTCCGACGCCGCGCTGAAAGACGGCGTTCAGCGCGAGGGCGCGGAATGGGCGGCCAACAGTCTCGGGGCGTTCGGCGGCCGGGCGGGGTCGGCCGCGTATCTGGAACTCGGCGCGCTCGCCAACCGAAACCCACCCGAACTCGACACCCATGACCGCTATGGGCGGCGCGTCGACCTCGTCCGCTTCCACCCCGCGTACCATGAGCTGATGCGGACCGCGATCGAGGAGGGCATCCATTCCTCGCCCTGGACCGAGCCGCGCGAAGGGGCGCATGTCGCCCGCGCCGCGCGCTTCTACATGCAGAGCCAGGTCGAGGCCGGCCACGGCTGCCCGATCACCATGACTTTCGCCGCCGTCCCCTGCCTGAAAGTCCAGCCGGATCTGGCCCGCGACTGGCTGCCGAAGATCACCGCCCGCGTCTACGACCCGCGCAACGCGCCGGCCGGCGAGAAACACGGCCTGACCATCGGCATGGCGATGACCGAGAAGCAGGGCGGCTCGGACGTGCGCGCCAATACGACCCGCGCCGTTCCAGTGGGCGCCGGGGGTCCGGGGCAGCCTTATGAGCTCATCGGCCACAAGTTCTTCGTCTCGGCACCGATGTGCGACGCCTTCCTCGTGCTTGCCCAGGCGCCGGACGGGCTCTCCTGCTTCCTGGTTCCGCGCTGGCGGCCGGATGGGACCAAGAACCCGCTTCAGGTCATCCGCCTGAAGCGCAAGATGGGCAACGTCTCCAACGCCTCGAGCGAGACGGAGCTGCGCGGCGCGCTCGGCTGGATGGTCGGGCCGGAGGGCCGCGGCGTGCCGACCATCATCGAGATGGTGGCGATGACGCGGTTCGACTGCATGATCGGCTCCTCGGCCGGCATGCGGCGGGCGGTCGCCGAGGCGATCGACCATTGCCGGCAACGCAAGGCCTTCGGCGCACTGCTCGTCGACCAGCCGATCATGACCGCGGTGCTCGCCGACCTCGCCATCGAGGCCGAGGCGGCGCTGACGCTCACTCTGCGCATCGGCCGCGCCCTCGACCATCGCGAGGACGCCCACGAAGACGCCCTCGTCCGATTGGGAACGGCGATCGGAAAATACTGGATCTGCAAGCGCGCGCCGGGCCACGCCTACGAGGCCCTCGAATGCATCGGCGGTTCCGGCGTGATGGAGGATTCGCCGATGCCGCGCCTCTACCGCGAGGCGCCGGTGAACGCGATCTGGGAGGGCAGCGGCAACGTCCAGTGTCTCGACATCGCCCGAGCGATCTCCAGTTCGCCCGAGACGCTGGACGCCTACTTCGCCGAAGTCGGCGCGGCGAGAGGCGAAAGCGCCGCGTTCGACGCTCATCTCGCGGCGCTGAAGGACGACATGCAGGATCTCGCCGACTTCGAGGCCCGCGCCCGCGACATCTGCGACCGGCTGGCGACCGGGCTTCAGGCCGCGGCGCTGATCCGGGCGGGCTCGCCCGTCGCCGAC
>NZ_JBKQOT010000874.1:0-13700 GCF_052145395.1 Roseiarcus sp. | reverse complement strand
CTTATTTAACAGACCTTGTTCACCAGAAACAAGCTGCCTATCAGTATAATCCGTACCGGTCACGGTAGCCAAGAGCTCAAGACTATTGGTATCTGATACAGTATAGCTTATCCCAGCAGCAACAAATACTGATTGAAAATTGTTGGCTTGGTCTAGCTCCGCTGAGTTTGTTGAAGTTGATGTTCCGCTGTTGAAAATCGCGGCGTACTCGCCGGTCACGATGCATTTTGCGTTTTCGCTGAGGGATACCGTGCTCGTCGTGTTGATAACGTTAAACCCAATTTGCTGTCCCGGTAGAGACGGAGCGGTTACCTGCGAGGCCTTCAAGGTTCCCGCGCATTTCGAGCCGTAGGTGAAATTGTCGCCTATATCCTCATTGTGGTGCGCGGTATTGAAGAAGCCGTTGTTCAAGTACCGATTCATGCCCCAATAGGCGTCCGCAAAAAACTGCTGGCCGCTGACTTCGTTCTTGAACTCGACGCCATAGGTCGAGATCGATTCCAGCGCTCCGATCGGACGTCCATAGAGATCCGCGGACGCGCCCGGCCCGGTTGGGGAGTTCGCAATGTTGCTATTGTAGCCGACGGTCTCCTGGACGTGAAGTTGCAGCGGCAGATCGCTCCAGTTCTCCGCCAGCCGTGGAAACACCCCCGTCACAGCGGGGACGGCCGGCGACAGCAACGGCCATTCAGCCAGCGACAAATCGTCGCCCAGCGCGGCGCTAACGCCGCCAAGCGCAACGATCAGCCCCAGCGTCGGAACGGCGCTCCGAATCATCAGTCTTCATGGCTCCGAAGCGCGTGCACCCTCTCACACTCCTGGCGGCGCTATACGGTGCGCCAAACGTCTTCCGCGATCTCAAAACAGCCGCTCCGCCTCAAACCATGACCAGTCAATTCCTCCAAACTTAGCATGCGATTAGCCTGAACCTTCCCCCCCCCCAGGTCCCGCAGCCGATCGAGTTCTCCCTACGCACACGTTCATGGATCTGCGCGAGGCCCAAGCGCCTCGACTCGCGGCCCACACCGTTCCGCATTGAACCGGCAGACCGGCCCCCGCCCGCGAGCTAAGCCCCGCCTCGGGGCCCGCCCTCCATACCCATATTCCGCGCGGTGCGACAAGGTGACAAAAGCCACACCTCACCCAAAATCGAGCCGCCACGGCTGTCTGGACATAAGTGTCTAGACGGCCTGAAAAGAGTTGGCTAGCCTTTGAGATTGGCGGTTTTTCGAGGAGCGCGCATGAAATCGCACTACCGCGCTGTGGTCATTGGGGGCGGGGTCGTCGGCGCCTCGGTTCTTTACCATCTTGCGAAATTGGACTGGACCGATATTGCGCTGGTGGAGCGCTCCGTTCTGACCGCCGGCTCCTCGTGGCACGCGGCGGGCGGATTCCATGCGCTCAACGCCAATCCGAACATGGCGATCCTTCAAGCCTACACGATCGATCTGCTCAAGGAGATCGAAGCGGAATCGGGCCACGCGATCGGGATGCACATGACGGGCGGGATCCACGTCGCCTCGGCGCCCGAGCGGTGGGAATGGCTTCAGTCGAACTATCGGCGGTTCCAGGCCATCGGCATCGAGGACGTACGCCTGGTCACGCCGGAGGAGATCAAGGCCGCCTGCCCGATCATCGACACCGAGGGCGTGCTCGGCGGCATGTGGGCCGACCGGGAGGGCTACGTCGACACAACCGGCACGGTCTGGGCCTACGCCAGCGCCGCCAAAAAACGAGGCGCGGAAGTCATCGAGCACAACCGTGTGCTGGAGTTGAAGCAGCGGCCTGACCAGACCTGGGACGTCGTCACCGAAAACGGAATGATTCACGCCGAGCATATCGTGAACGCCGCCGGCTTATGGGCAAAGCAGGTCGGCCGGATGGTGGGGCTCGAACTGCCCGTCTCGCCGCTGGAGCACCACTATCTCATCACGGAGACCATTCCCGAGGTCGCAGCGCTGAAGACCGAGATGCCGATGGTCGTCGACCTCGAAGGCCATACCTATATGCGCCAGGACCAGAAGGGCATGCTGGTCGGCATTTACGAGACGAACCCGCAACATTGGTCCATGGACGGCGCGCCGTGGGACTACGGCGTCGAACTCCTTCAGGAGAACATCGACCGAATTGCGGGCGAACTCGAACTCGTCCACCGCCGCTATCCGGTCCTTCAAACCGCCGGGATCCGCAAATGGGTCAACGGCGCCTTCACCTTCTCGCCCGATGGCAATCCGCTTGTCGGCCCGATCGTTGGAAAACGCGGCTACTGGCTTGCCTGCGGCGTCATGGCCGGCTTCCTTCAGGGCGGCGGCGTCGGCAAGACGCTGGCGGAATGGATGGTTCATGGCGAGCCGGCCGCAGACGCTTTCGCCCTCGACATCGCCCGCTATGGACCCCACGCGTCCAATCGCGAATACATCCGGCAGACCACCGGCGAATTTTATGCCCGCCGGTTCGTGATGACCTATCCCAACGAGCAATTGCCCGCCGGCCGACCGCTGAGGACAACGCCGGCTTACGACGCGATGACGGAGGCGGGCGCCAAGTGGGGCAACTCGTGGGGTCTCGAAACCCCGCTCTACTTCGCCTCTCCCGATTTCAGAGAAAAGCCGACTCTGAAGCGCTCCAACGCCTTCGACATCGTCGGGGCCGAATGCCACGCCGTGCGCGAGGGCGTGGGGCTGCTCGATATCGCGCCTTTCTCACGCTATGAGGTGAGCGGCCCCGAGGCCGAGCGCTGGCTCGATTCGATGACCGTCGCCCGCCTGCCGAAACCCGGACGCGCCAAGCTCGCCCCGATGCTCTCGGAAACCGGCAAGCTCAAGGGCGACCTGACTGTCATCAACTGGGGCGACGGGACCTTCTGGATCGAAGGCTCCTATTACCTGCGCGCGTGGCACATGCGCTGGTTCGCCGACCATGCGCGAAACGGCGCGTCCGTGCGCGAGATTTCCGACGACGTGATCGGCTTTTCGATCTCCGGACCGAAGGCGCGGGCGCTCCTCGAGCGCGTCACCCATCAGGACGTCTCCAACGCCGCCATGCCGTTCATGGCGGCGGGCGTCGTCGACGTGGGCCTCGTGACGGCGCGGGTCGCGCGCATCTCGGTCGTGGGCGAACTCGGGTACGAGATTAACTGCCGCGCGCTCGATCATGGAACTTTGCGGCGAACGCTGTTGGCGGCCGGCCGCGACCTCGACGTGAGGGAATACGGAAATAACGCCCTCAACGCGCTGAGGCTGGAGAAGAGCTTCGGCATCTGGTCGGCGGAGTTCACCCAAGCCTACACCCCGCGCATGACCGGGATGGACCGGTGGATCGCCTGGGACAAGGGCGATTTCGTCGGCCGGGCGGTGGCGTTGGCCGAGCGCGACGGGCCGCCGCCGCCCCGTCAACTCGTCACCCTGGAGATCGACGCGCTTGACGCGGACGCCTCCGGCTACGAGCCGGTCTGGCGGAACGGCCGTAAGATCGGGTTCGTCACCTCCGGCGGATACGGCCATACGATCCGCAAGAGCCTCGCCATGGCGCTCGTCGCGCCGGAGAGCGCCGCGGTGGGAACCGAGCTTGCCGTCCATGTGGTCGGCGTCGAGCGCAAGGCGCGCGTCATCGCGCCGTCGCCCTACGACCCGGCGGGCAAGGCGATGCGCGGATGCCCGCGCACCCGGCGCCGGGCGACGCCCGGGCGCCGCGCGACGACTGGCTCGACCTTGCGCTCATGCTCCTGGCTCGACGAGGGATCGGCGCCCTCACCGTGCTCGACCTCAGCGAAAGGCTTGGCGTGTCGCGGTCGAGTTTTTATTGGCGCTTCCGCAGCCGCGACGACCTGCTGGAAAGCTTGCTGCAGCGCTGGGACGCCCGAAACACCGGATCGATCGTGCGGCAGGCCGAGGCGCCCGCCGCGACCATCACGGAGGCCGTCTGCAACGTCTTCCGTTGCTGGGTCGACGCGTCTCTTTTCAGTCCCCGGCTCGACGTGGCGGTGCGGGAATGGGCGCGGCTCTCTGAGGCTGCGCGACGGCGGCTCGACTGCGCCGACCGCGATCGCATGGCGGCGATCGAGGCCATGTTCGTGCGGCATGGCTACGCCCCGGAGGACGCCCTGGTCAGGGCGCGCGTGCTCTATACCATGCAAATCGGGTACTACGCCCTCGACATCAAGGAGGCTATGGAGGCGCGGCTCGACCTCGCTCCGCGCTATCTCGAGACCTTCACCGGCGTGCGGCCGCTCGAGGCGGAGCTCGCCGCCTTCCGAACCTACGCCCTCAGCCACGCCGGCGCAGAGGACTTCGAAGACCTGCCATGAGCGCGCGCTATTCCGCACTGACCATTGTTCGCGAGGGCTTGCGCGGCCACAGAGGCTGGCCGCAGGCTTGGCGCAAACCGAAGCCTCAGCGGACTTACGACTTCGTCGTCGTGGGCGGGGGCGGTCACGGCTTGGCGACCGCCTATTACCTGGCGAAAACCCACGGGCGCCGACGCGTGGCGGTGATCGAGAAAGGCTGGATCGGCGGCGGCAACACCGGCCGCAATACGACGGTCGTGCGGTCGAACTATTTCTATCCCGAATCGGTCGCGCTCTACGATCTCGCCCTCAGGCTCTACGAGGGCCTGTCCAGCGAGCTCAACTTCAACGTCATGCTGAGCCAGCGCGGCATCCTCAATGTCGCGCACACGCCGGCGCAGCTGGAGATTGCGGCGCGCCTCGTGAACGCCATGCAGATCAACGGTGTCGACGCCGAGTTCTGGGGGCCCGACGAGATCCGCAAGCGGCTGCCGCTGATGACCCAGTCGCTCAATTCGCGCTTTCTGCCGAACGGCGGCGTCTGGCACCCGAGGGGCGGCACGGCCCGACACGACGCCGTCGCCTGGGGCTACGCCCGCGCCGCCGACGGCCTCGGCGTCGACATCGTCGAGGCCTGCGAGGCCATCGGCTTCGTCATTGAGAACGCCGCCTGCGTCGGGGTCGAGACGACGCTGGGCGAAATCCGGGCTGAAGCCGTCGGCGTCGCGGTCGCCGGCCATTCGTCTCAGCTCATGGCCAAGGCGGGCGTCAAGCTGCCGATCCATTCTTACGCACTGCAGGCGATGGTGAGCGAGCCGCTAAAGCCTTGCCTCGACATCGTTCTTCTGCATCTCGGTACAGGAACCTACGCCAGCCAGTCGGACAAGGGCGAGATCGTGTTCGGCGGCGGGCTCGACCGCGTCCCGTCCTACGGCCAGCGCGGCAATCCGCCGATGCAGGAGATCGTCGTCTCGGGCCTGACCGAGATGTTCCCCGCCTTCGGCCAGCTGAAGCTGATGCGCCAATGGGGCGGCATCGTCGACTTCGTCCCGGATTCCTCGCCGATTATCGGACCCGCCCCGGTGCCCGGCCTCTTTCTCAACTGCGGCTGGGGGACCGGAGGCTTCAAGGCGATCCCGGCCGGCGGAACGTTGCTTGCCCATCTCATGGCGACCGGCGCGCATCATCCGATCAGCCGCCCGTTCGACCTCGACCGCTTCGAGACGGGGCGGCTGATAGACGAGGCCGCGGGCTCCGGCATCGCGCATTAGAGGCCGCCCCCATGCTGTTCCCCTGCCCCTTCTGCGGCTCCCGCGACGAGACCGAGTTCACTTACGTGGGCGAGCCGAAGGCGCGGCCCGAGCCGGCGGAGACGGTCTCCAACGAGGCGTGGGCAGAGTACCTGTACGTCAACGCCAATCCGAAGGGCGTAGCGCGTGAGATCTGGCTGCATCTGACCTGCATGGACATGTTCGCCATGACCCGCGATACGGTGACGAACGCGGTGCTGTCCTCCGAAACGCCGGGGCGGACGCGATGAGCGGCTCCCGTCTTCCGACCGGCGGCGCGATCGATCGCGGCCGACCGCTCGCCTTCGCCTTCGACGGCAAGGCGTACTTCGGCGCGGCGGGCGACAGCATCACCTCGGCGCTCCTCGCCAACGGGGTCCGCATCGTCGGTCGCAGCTTCAAGTATCACCGGCCGCGCGGAGTCTGGGGCGCCTGGACCGAGGAGCCGAACGCGATCGTCGACGTGACGCGCGAAGGCCGAACGACGCCGAACCTGCGCGCGACGGTCGAAGCGCTGGAGAACGACCTCGAAGTGCGCTCCGTCAACGCCGCGCCCACGGCGGCGGACGACCGCACCGCGTTCCTCGACGCCGCCTCCGGTTTCATGCCGTCCGGCTTCTACTACAAGACTTTCATCTGGCCGCGCTGGGAGACGTTCGAGCCGGTCGTCCGCGCCATGGCGGGCCTCGGCCGCCTCGATCCGGATCATCGCCCGGCGGCGGACAATCCGCATTTCAACGCGCATTGCGACCTCATTGTCGTCGGCGCTGGCTCGGCGGGCCTCGCCGCGGCCGGCGCCGCCGCCCGGGCGGGCCGCGTGGTGTTTCTCATCGACGACCACGCCGACATCGGGGGGCAGCTCGCGCATCGCGGCGGGACGATCGAAGGCGGCGGCTGGCGGGAGTGGGCTGACAGCGTCAGCGCCGCCGTCGCCGAGAGCGGCGGCCGCGTCCTGACCTCGACGACCGCCTTCGGCGTCTACGACCACAACCTCGTCTGCGCCTGGGAGCGCCGCGCGGACGGGCCCGACGCGCTCTGGCGCATCCGGCCGAAACGGATCGTCGTCGCGGCGGGGGCGATCGAGCGGCCGCTCACCGTCCCCGACAACGACCGTCCCGGCGTGATGTCGGCCGACGCGGCGCTCGCCTATCTCCGCCGCTACGCTGTGCTGGTCGGCCGCCGGATTGCGGTCGCGACCAATAACGACAGCGCCTACGCTGTGGCCGAGGCGCTTGCCGAGGCCGGCGCCGAGGTCGAGATCTTTGATACGCGCGCGGAGGGCCCGGCGACCGGGCTCAGGGTCACGCGCAGCGCCGAGATCGACGGCGTCGCCGGTCGCTCCGGCGTCACGGGCGTCAAGGCGGCTGGCCAGACGCGGCCGGCCGATGCGCTTCTGCTCTCCGGCGGCTGGACGCCGACCGTGCACCTTTACATGCAGGCGCGCGGCAAGCTCCGCTACGACGAAACCCTCGCGGCGCTCGTCCCCAGCGCCGAAGTCGCGGGCGTGACCGTCGCCGGCGCGGCCAACGGCGCGTTCACGCTCGACGGGGCGCTGGCTGAGGGCCATGCCGCAGGCGGCGGCGAGGGTTCTGCGCCCAACGCGCCGCGCGGGTCTTATCGCGTCACGCCCTTTTGGCCAAAACCGGACGCCCCCGGGCGCCGCTGGATCGACTTTCAGAACGACGTGACACTGAAGGACGTGATCCTTGCCGGCCGCGAGGGCTACGTCTCTGTCGAGCACCTGAAGCGCTACACCACGCTCGGGATGGCGACCGACCAGGGCAAGACCTCCAATGTCAACGGCCTCGCCGCGATGGCGGCGCTGACCGGCCGCACGATCGACGAGACCGGGACCACCACCTACCGCCCGCCCTTCGTCCCCGTGCCGATGACGGTCGTCGGCGGGCGGCGGCGCGGCCAAAACCTCAATCCGCTGAAGCGCCTACCGCTCGAGGCCGAGCACCGCGCCGACGGCGCCCAGATGCGCGAATACGGCGGCTGGCTCAGGCCCGCCTGGTACGGTCCGGACGACCCCGACCTCGCGATCCAAGCCGAGGCCAGGCGCGCCCGCGACACGGTCGCGCTGTTCGACGGATCGTCGCTCGGCAAGATCGAGGTCATCGGTCCCGATGCGCCGGCGCTGGTGGACTTCCACAGCTACAACCGGCTCTCGACCTTGAGGCCCGGCAAGATCCGCTACGGCTTCATCCTGTCGGAGACCGGGATCGTCGACGACGACGGCGTGACGCTGCGCCTCGCCGACGACCGCTTTCTGGTGTCGTGCTCCTCGGGCCATACGGACGCGGTCGTGACCCGCCTCGAGCTCTGGCGGCAGGATCGGTTCGATCCGCGCCGCGTTTTCATCCATGATGGGACAGCCCAGTGGGCGACGCTGACCGTCACCGGCCCTCGGTCGCGCGATTGCGTTGCGGCGCTCGATCTCGGCGTCGCGCTTGACGACGAGAGCCTGCCGCACATGGCTTTTACGACCGGGACTTATGAGGACGCGCCGCTTCGCATCGCCCGCGTGAGCTTTACCGGAGACCGCTCTTACGAACTGTCGGTCTCCCTTTCGCGTGCGAAAACCTTGCGGGCGAAGATCGTCGCGGCGCTGCCGGCGTTCGGCGGCGGCCTCATGGGCTCGGAGGCCCTGATGATCTTGCGGGCCGAGAAGGGCTACATCATCGTCGGCAAGGACACGGACGGCGCGACCATGCCGCACGACCTTGGCGTCTCGGCCCCGAGGGCGCAGCGCAAGGACGAGTACATCGGCAAGCGCTCACTGTTCCTGCCCGTCGCCCAGGACCCAGGCCGCAAGCAGCTTGTCAGGCTCGAGGTCGGCGCAGGCGAGGCGCCGTTGCCGACCGGCGCGCATGCGGTCGAAGGTGAAGGCAAGGAGCGCCGGTCGCGTGGCTATGTCACGTCGAGCTATTTCAGCCCGACGCTCGGGCGTCCGGTCGCGCTCGGCCTGATCGCCGACGGCGCGTCGCGGATGGGCGAGAGCCTCGCCGTCTATCATCTCGGGGCCGAGCGGCGCGCGCGCATTGCCCCGGCCGTCGCGCTCGATCCGCAAGGGAAGCGGCTTCATGCGTGAGACGGACTGGGCGCCGGCGCGCCGCGCTGAGGGGACGCTGGTGGCAAAGCCCGGCTTTTCGGCGCGGGCGCTTGGCGGGCTCGGGCAGACGCTCGTCTCCGGCGACCTCGACGCGGCGTTCGCCGGGCTCGCGCCCGGCGCGCCGTTCGTCGGCCTCTACGGGCTCGTCCCCGAAGGCGCGCATGCGCTCCGCATCGCGCGCGACCGGGCGCTGCTGGTGACCCCCGCGCCGCTCCGCGCGTCGGACGGCTGGCGCGAGGGTTTTTGCGCCACGACCGTCGACGACGGCTGGGTCGCGATCGAGGTCGAGGGCAAGGGCGCGTCGCTCGTCCTGATGCAGGGAACGGCGGCCGACCTGTCCGCCGGCTCGCCCTCGGCCGCGGTCCTGTTCGCCGGCCGGCGGTGCCTCATCGCCCGCACGGAGAGAGGCTTCCGCCTGCATGTTGAGGCGCCGTGGATCGAAGCGCTCGCGACCTGGCTCGACGGGGCGTGAGCGCGGCGCTCGGACCTCGTTCGGGCGCGGTTCAACGCCGTTCGGCATGCGTTCAATACGCGTTCAGCGCCATAATTGACCCCCTTATTCACCCCCGAATCGAGCCTTTTCAACGAGTTGATCGCGAGTTTGCGAACAAATGCAACAGCCTTCGAGACGAAGCGGCTCCCGCATTGGCAGCGACGAGAAACACTTTGCGTATGGCCGGAACGTTTCATGGAGGGACAGTAGCACGGTTTCCGATTTTCCGGAAATAATTGTCGGCTCTTACCGCGTTGTCCGTTGGCTGCGCCAGTGCGGATATCTTGGCTGGCCTCCCCAAACCGTCATGGCCGGGCTCGTCCCGGCCATCCACGCCGCGCCAGGGCCGTTCGCGACGCTCTTATAGATTATACAACGAAATCAATAGCCTATCAAGAAAGGACAGTGTTCGCGTGGGTGGCCGGGGCAAGCCCGGCCATGACGCGGTGTTGTTGATGGTTCCAATGGCGCGACCAACAGCTAAGGCGACGCCGGTCATCGCCCACGGTCGTCGACCGCGGCTACAGATGCTGGGTTCGGCGGTTCCAGGCGTCGTCCCAGAGACTGTCCCTGTCCGCATCGAAAACCAGCGTCGGATCGGCCTCCGCGGTCGCCCAGGCGCCCGCTTCGATCTCCTGGTCGAGCTGGTTGGGTCCCCAGCCGGCGTAGCCGAAGGCCACCAGAATTTTGACCGGCCCGCTCTTGTTGGCGATGTCGCGCAGGATCTTGACGCTCGACGTCAGCGACAGGCGATCATTGATGGCGAGGGTCTCCGGCAAGCGGTAGTCGGCGCTGTGGACGACGAAGCCGACCTGCGGCTCAACCGGTCCGCCCGCAAAGACGCGCACGCTGCCGGTGACGCCCGAGGTTTTTTCGCCGACCGCGTCGAGAAGGCTGGCGAGCGGTTGCTCTCCCATCGGCTTGTTGAGCACAATTCCGAGGGCGCCGGTCTGATCGTCCTCAACGATCAGGATCACCGTGTGCTCGAAGCGCGAGTCGCCCATCGCGGGAGCGGCGATCAGGAATTGGCCGGCGAGCGAGGAATGGGCCGTCGCTTCCTCAGGCTCAGTGGGCAGCGCCGCGTTGAGGAGCGCGGTCTGCAGGACGAAGGCTGCGACAAGCAGGCCCAGACGAGCGATCGCGGACATGGATAAGCGCCTCCAGGGCTGGCAATTCTAGCACGGGCGCGACGGTCTCCAAAGGAGGGCGGTTATCGACTGAAGCCACGAGGCCTTGGGAAAGCGCCGGGAGCCGTTCGGCCGTCATGCCTCCAACCCGAGGAGCATGATGTCGAGAGAAGCCGCCGCCTCACGGAGCGCCTTGCCCAGCGTGGCGAGAGGCAGACTGCGACGCTGTGCGAGCTCCAGATAGGTCGCGTCGTAAACGGTCAGGCCATAACGCTCGGCCAACCGCAGCGTCGTCGTCCAGGCATACGCGTCGGTGTCTGCATCGACTGTGATCGGCATCGCGGCAAGCTCGGTCAGCGACTGATCCCGATAGAGCGCCGTGATGCGTTTCCGCCGGAGGGCTGAAAGGCGTTGGCGACCTCGAGCCGCGAGAGCGTCGTCGCAACGGCGCCCGCTTCAGAAACGTGGTAGAGGACGGCATCCGCCGCCTGCGTGGCTTCGAGGAGGGGGTCGCGCCGCCCGATGGGACAAGCGAGCAGCGGCGCGGCTGGTCACACCCGCTTCAGATCACCAGTTGTGGTGGTAAACGTGATGATGAGGGGCATAGAAGTGATGGCGCACCGCGTTCGCGGTTTCATAGGTAAAGGTCTTGCTCTCGTTGGCTTGGTTCCACGCGCGATCGAAGGTCGATGAACCCTGTTGCGGGCCATAGGTTCCGTAGCCTGTGTCGCCCTGGGCGGATGCGGCGACGGGAAAGGCGAGAGCAGCGGCCAGGGTGGCGAAGGCGATTGTCTTGAGCATAGGGGGACTCCGTCAAGAGAGAATTGCTGGACCGTAGGTCGGTCCCGGATCAAGGGGCCGGGGTCAACGCGCTCCGGCTCCTCAGATCAACTTAAGCTGATCAAGGCCGAGGCTGCCAGTCTACCGAGGTTGGTCCGAAGATCCTGTTGGTTTGGGGGCCCGATACCTTCATTCTAGTCTGCTAGACGGTTCCTGCCTGAGATCATTCTGCCGGCGGTCGCATTGCCGTTCCCAGGAGCGCAGTTTGTCGTTACCCTGGGGGGCGAAGCCGCTCTTGCGTTCACCCCTCCTCGCTGTCCCTATCGAAAAGCCGCGCGATCGTCTTGAGCGGCGCGGACAGGTTGCGGTACGTCTCGGGGCCGATCGCGTCGACAATCTTCTGCTCGTGCCGCTCCGAGATCGCGTGCAGTTCGGGCATCAGGCTCGCGCCCTTGGCGGTCAGCATCAGCGCGTAGCTGCGCCGATCCCCCGGAGTCGGGTCGCGGCGCACAAGCTTGCGCCTTTCGAGCTCGTCGATCATGGCGACGAAATTGGCGCGCTTGATGCCGAGCGCCTCCCCGACCTCCCCCTGCTTCAGGCCCGGATTGCTCTCAATCACGGTCAAAATCGAATATTGCCCCGGGCGGAGGTCATGAGACTCGAAGGCGGCGAAGAAGTCCTTGAACACCGCGATCTGCGCGCGGCGCAGGAGATAGCCGATCCGCCGGTCGAGCGGCCCGTAGTCGATCGCGGCAGGATCGCTGCGCGGCGCGCCGTCGCCCGCGGCTTCGTCCTTGTCTGCGGCCCTGCGGGGCCGTGAAGCCGTCGCGCTCACCCGCGCCTCCCGCGCATTTTTTCGGAATTCGCAGCTACCAAGCATCAGCGGGCTTCCCCGGAGACCTCGTCCTGAGGAGCCCGCGTAGCGGGCGTCTCGAAGGGCGATCCAGAAGGCGCGATCGTGCGCGCTGGAGCGTCCTTCGAGACGCGTCGCCTGCGGCGCCGCTCCTCAGGACGAGGGCTTGGATAAATCGGCCCGTTATTTGGCCCTCGCCAGAATTCTTCCTCGCCCCACATTGACACGGAACGATAGATATGTTCAATAACAATTATTGCGCGAACCAAATCCGGGGACGAACCGGGGCGTGCCCAAGGTTTTCAGGAAACGCACTCGATCAAGGAGCAGACTCCCCCATGTCCTCGAATCTCCCCGCCTCGAAAGTCCTCGTGCTCGGCGCGGCGCTCGGCGCGCTCGCGCCCGCCGCCGCTCAAGCGCAGATCCGCGTCGGAATCGTCGTCTCCGAGACCGGCCCCGCGGCCGCGCTCGGCATCCCGCAGAAGAACACGGTCGTGCAACTGCCAAAGGAGGTCGCCGGGCAGACGGTCGAATACACGGTCCTCGACGACGCGACCGACCCGACCAAGGCGGTCGCCGACGCGCGCAAGCTCGTCGCGGAGGACGACATCGACATTCTGATCGGCTCGTCGGCGACGCCCGCGACCCTCGCCATGGTCGACGTCGCGGCCGAGACCAAGACGCCCTACTGCGCCATGGTGCCGACCAAGTCGACGGTTTCGCCGCTCGACGACAAGCGCCGCTGGGTGTTCAAGGCGCCGCAGGACGACGCGATCATGGCCGCCGCCGTGTTTGATCACATGAAGGCGAACGGCGTCAAAACCATCGCCTTCCTCGGCTACACTGATGGGTATGGCGAGGGCTGGCTGACCGCGACCAAGGCCGCCGCGAAGGAGCGCGGGATCGACATCGTCGACGTCGAGCGCTTCCAGCGCACCGACACCAGCGTCGACGCGCAGGCTCTCAAGATCCTGTCGGCCAATCCGGACGCCGTGCTGATCGCCGCCTCCGGGACGGTCGCCGTCATGCCGCAGAAGGCGCTGAAGGAGCTCGGCTACTCGAAGCCCATCTACCAGACGCACGGCGTGTCGACGATGGAGTTCGTCCGCGTCGGCGGCAAGGACGTCGACGGCACGGTGTTCCCGGCCGGGCCGGTCGTAGTGGCGAGCCTTTTGCCCGACAGCCATCCGAGCAAGGCCATCGGCCTCGCCTACATCAAGACCTACGAGGAGAACAACAAGACGCCGTTCGCCGCCTTCGGCGCCCATCTCGCCGACTGCACCGCGATCATGCTCGGCGGCGTGAAGGCGGCGCTCGAGAAAGGCAAGCCCGGCACGCCGGAATTCCGGGCGGCGCTCCGCGACGCGGTTGAGACGACGCACGAGCTCGCCGCCAACCACGGCGTCTACACCTATTCGCCAACCGACCATTCCGGCCTCGACAAGCGCTCGCGGGTTCTGATCAAGATCGTCGATGGCAAGTGGACGCTTCTGCCCGATCCGCAGTGATCGCTCGCCGATATGCATGTTTGAACGGACGGCTCCACGCTCTATCGGAGGGCGCCCGTCTCAGGCGCCCGGCGGCGAGACGCCGCCCCTCCGATTCCCCGCGACATCCGTTCAGCGGCGCATGAGACTGTGCGTAGACCGAGACGAGATATGCTGGCGCCAGCTTCCCCTCACCCGGCGACTTCGCCGCCACCCTCTCCCGGCGGGAGAGGGGCGTCCCTTCCCCCCCCCCGGGGGGAAGGTGGCCGGC
>NZ_JBKQOT010000873.1:0-4016 GCF_052145395.1 Roseiarcus sp. | reverse complement strand
CGTTGTGCTCAGCCCAATGGGCAATGGTCGCGCGCTTCTAACCACCTGCAATGCTGATATGGCTTGGTGGTGCAAGCTCGGTAATGCTTTGGTTTAGGCGACAGACGTCCCTTGGCGTAGCGTCGGCTCTCGCCAGACAGGCAGTCGGCTTCGTTGGCCTTTCTCGCATATCGCCAAGCAAGATCTGGTCTCGCAACGCTCCGCGCCCAGCCAGCTCGTCTAGGGACCTTTACTCTCGCGGCGCCTCGCCGTCAGACTTCGGCCCCTGAGCGACCATAGGGAATACGCACGCCTTCCACCGAAGGCATCCTCGATCTCATCGAAGACGTGCGGTGATGCTTCCGCGCATTCTTGTCGGCGACCAGCGCGATCCAGCCTTGCCGTGCGTGCAGCGTCTGCTCTCCGGAAATGGGGAAGCCGCGTGCAAAGCCCCCTGGCGAGCGCGAGCGTCGCGTGCTGGCGCTCATGGCTCTCGATCAGTCGAATAAGGAGGTCGAGCGGTCGCTCATGAGCGGTCGCTCAAATATTTCGACCGAGACTGTGAAGACGCATCTCAAGAAGACTTTCGTCAAACTTGACGTCTAGCAGCGCTAGCAAACGGCCGAACTGGCCCGTTCGCCTGGCCTGCTTGACGAAAATTGACGCCGCTCGCTCAGTGTTTCACCATTGAAGCCAAACGAGGATGCTCTTGAGGAGAGTGTCAGACTGCTCGGCGGCGTTGGGCGACCTCCGCAAGGATCCGTTCTCGCCTTTCGAACCAGGCGTCCAAACGGGCAACATGCGGCCCGCGCCAGCCAGGCGAGACAGAGGTCGTTTCACTCGCCGGGCGTCGCGGCTCCTGCTCCCAAGTCCTTGAGCTCCGCATCGTAGTCTTGACCATTGGCGTCTCCAACTGTGACTCACGACTGTGTCGTCATCGAATCCATAAGCAGCGCTGCGAACAGCGCGAACAAGTAGACGATGGAGAAAATGAACAGGCGACGAGCTGGCCGCTTGTCCGCCTCTCCGCTCGTGCGGAGCGTCGATGCCAACATGATCATCGTTGCTGAGGAAAGAGCCGATGTCGTTGCGTAGATGGAACCTGCAGGTCCGAGGGCCCAGGGGAGAATCGAAACCGGCGCCAGCAGCAAGGTGTAGAGGCAGATCTGCCGCTTTGTTTCGGCCCTCCCGGCGACGACCGGCAGCATCGGGACCCCGGCGCGAGCGTAGTCATGAGCGCGATTGAGCGACAGCGCCCAAAAGTGAGGCGGCGTCCAAAGGAAGATGATGAGGAACAGGATGAGCGGTTGGATGCCGATGCTGCCGGTCGTGGCTACCCAGCCTATCACCGGAGGAAATGCGCCGGCGGCGCCGCCGATGACGATGTTCTGAGCGGTTCGGCGCTTGAGCCATATGGTATAGACGACGACGTAAAAGAAAATCGTGAAGGCGAGCAGCGCCGCCGCGGCAACATTGGCTGCAAAGGCCAGGACAAGAACGGCGACCGCTGCGAGCATGAGGCCGAATGCAAGGGCCTCCGGTCGTGAAACGCGGCCGAACGGAATGGGTCGCATGGCGGTGCGCGACATGACGGCGTCGATATCGGCATCGTACCACATATTGAGCGCGCCCGCGGCGCCGGCGCCGGCGCTGATGCAGAGAAGGGCGACGAGGCTGACGACGGGATCGTGGCGACCGGGTGCCGCCAATAGCCCGCACAGCGCGGTGAAAACGACGAGCGACATGACGCGCGGCTTCATCAGCGCGACGAAATCACCCGCTCGCGCCAAACCGCTCCTCGGCCGAGCAACTGCGCCGGCAAACCGCGCAATGCCTGTGCCTTGACTTGCAATCGACATGATCCGAGGTCCCGCTCTCTGATGAGTCACTGATGCATGTGCATCATCTGATCCATAGGCATCATGTTATGGTTCATGGTTGTCATGACCCAGATCGTGCCGACCATCAGCACCAGAACGATCAGCACCCCGAAGGCAAGCGCCAAGACGTTGTTGGTGTTGTCCGGGCCGGTCGTGATGTGGAGGAAGAAGACGAGGTGAACGCCGATTTGCGCGATGGCGAGAACGACCAGCGCAACGGGAATGCTCGGAGTCCAAACGAGGGTGGTGCCCGCGACGAAGAACGACACCACCGTGAGCAGCGTTGCGAGCCCGAGCCCCAGCAGGTAGCTCCCGACGGCGCCGGTAGTCTCCTGATGGTCAAAGTCCTGGTCGCCCGGAACCGCGTCCGCGAAATGCGAGCCCGCTTGCCGTTCGGAATAGCTCATTGCGCGACTCCCATCAGATACACCATGGTGAAGATCCCGACCCAAATGATATCGAGGGTGTGCCAGAACAGGCCGAAACAGAGTACGCGCCTCAGAACGTCGGCCCGGTATCCCTTGGCGAACACCTGCGCCATCATCGTCAGGAGCCACAGCAGGCCGACGGTCACGTGCAGGCCGTGCAGGCCGACCAGCGCAAAGAAGGACGAGAGGAACGCGCTGCGGGCGGGCCCCGCCCCCTCCGCGATCATGCTCCTGAATTCGTTGATCTCGATGAAGAGAAACGCCGCTCCCAGAAGGCAGGTCGCGGTCATTGCGCCATAGAACCAGGAGCCGCGGTTAGTGCGCGCCCCGATGCTCGCCAGGCCGCAAGTAAAGCTCGAGAGGAGAAGGCAGGCCGTCTCGACTGCAACCTTGTGCAGATCGAACAGATCCCGCCCGCTCGGTCCCCCTGCCGTCGCGCCGACCAGCACCGCGTAGGTGGCAAAGAACGCGGAAAACATGATGATGTCGCTGAGCAGGTAGATCCAAAAGCCGTAGCCGACCACGATGCGCTTCGAGACCTGATCATGACCCGGGAGAGGCCCCGCGTAGGAATGTTCCCATGCGTCGCGGTCTGGTCGAAAGCGGTTGAATTCATCGCGGCCGCCGGCCGCCTCGAAGGCGCTCATGGCGTCAACTCCAGTTGAGTGTGAGAAAGCGCCTCGCTGCGCTCGCCCCGGTTGGCTCGATCGAGGCGCGCGACCACGTCAGCCGGGATGACGTACTCGACCCTGTCCCGCCAGGCGAAGGCGACGAAGGTCGCGTAGGCGCCTAAGGCAGACGCGGCCACGATCCACCAGATGTGCCAGATGAGCGCGAAACCCATGAAGGTGGCGAAGAAGGCGCAGATGAAGCCCGTTGGAGTGTTCCTGGGCAGCTCGATGTCCGTATAGGCGGGCTCTTTGCTGAGCTTTCTCTGCTCTAGGGCGCGCTGCTTCATCGCCCAATAGGCGTCCCGGCCCTCGACCTCAGGGAGCACCGCGAAGTTGTAGGCCGGCGGCGGCGACGACGTCGCCCATTCGAGGGAACGCCCGTTCCAGGGATCTCCAGTCTCGTCGCGAAGCTCGTCTCGGTAGCGAATGCTCACGACGAGTTGGGCGATCTGGAAGATGATCCCAACCAGGATTATGGCCGAGCCTCCCGCCGCGGCGAGCAACCATGGGTGCCAGGCAGCGACATCGTAGTGCTGCATGCGCCGGGTCATTCCCATCAGCCCCACGACATAGAGCGGCATGAACGCGACGTAAAATCCGACGGTCCAGCACCAGAACGCCGCCTTGCCCAGACCTTCGTGCAGCCGGAAGCCGAACGCTTTCGGGAACCAGTAGGTGTAGCCGGCGAACAAGCCGAACAGCACACCGCCGATGATGGTGTTATGGAAGTGGGCCACGAGGAAGAGACTGTTGTGGAGGACGAAGTCCGCTGGAGGAATGGCCAGCAGGACTCCGGTCAGGCCGCCGATCACGAACGTGACCATGAACGAGATCGACCACAACATTGGCGTCGAATAAACGATCCGGCCCCCGTACATCGTGAAGAGCCAGTTGAAGACCTTGACCCCCGTCGGCACTGCAATGATCGTCGTCGCGATGCCGAAGACCGTGTTGACATCGGCGCCCGCCCCCATCGTGAAGAAGTGGTGCAACCACACCGTGAAGGAGATGATGCAGATGGCCATGGTTGCCATCACCATCGAGCGGTAGCCGAACAA